>NZ_RAWF01000249.1:0-14841 GCF_003612075.1 Corallococcus sp. CA041A | reverse complement strand
CCCAACGGCCGTGCGATCAGCCCGGACCGGGAGCGTCCAACCGCCTCCTGGAAGCAGCACGTCACGAGGGCATGGATGAGTTCCGCTCATTGCCGCGTCGCGCCACCCGGGGGCAGAAAGGTGCTGGCGAACACCCGTGACATCAGGGTCCTTGAGTCGGGAGGCCGCGTTCGGAGTATAGGGGCGTCCCTTTCTTTCCCCTTCGAGGTCGTCCGCCCGTGTCTCGGCCCCGGTTGATCAAAGAGAACTCCGCGCCGCTCTCCCTGCCCCGAGAGCAGCTCATTCGCATCCATGACCTGATGGTGAAGGCGCGCGTCCTGGAGGAGCGCCTGATCCAGATGTACAAGCAGGGCCACGGCTACTTCTGGATCGGCGGCCCCGGTGAGGAGGCGTTCAACGTCCCCCTGGGCATGCTGATGAAGGTCGGCGAGGGCCCGGCCTACGACTACCTGCACGCGCACTACCGTCAGTCCGCGACGCTGCTCGCCATGGGCGAGGAGCCCATCGGGGCGCTGCGGCAGATGAAGAACACGGCCACGGACCCCTACTCCGGCGGCCGCAACTTCGCGGGCCACTTCAGCCGGCGCTCGAAGAACATCGCGCCCGTCACCTCCCCCATCGAGGTGCAGTACGCCGTCGCGCCGGGCACGGCCATGGCCCAGAAGCGCCACGGCGGCGACGGCATCACCATCGTCACCGGCGGCGACGCGGGCACGGCCGAGGGCGATTTCGCCAGCTGCCTCATCTGGAGCAGCCGTCCGGCCAACCCGCTGCCCATCCTGATCATCGTCACCAACAACAAGTGGGGCATCAGCACCACTTCGGACGGCCAGCACGGCGAGACGAACATCAGCGACCGCGCGCGCGCCTTCAACATCCAGGCGAAGACCATCAACGGCAATGATCCGGTGGAGTCCTACCAGGAGATCCAGGCCGCGATGGAGTACGTGCGCAAGGAGCGCAAGCCCTTCTTCATCGAGGCTCGCGTGTCCCGCCTGTACGGGCACTCGTCCGCGTCCGGCGCCAACTTCGTGAACGAGGAGCAGGACTGCCTGCGCCTGTTCGAGGCGCGGCTGGAGCAGGAAGGCGTCCTCAACCGCGAGCAGATGGACGAGGCACGCACCCGGTATTCAGAGGAGCTGGCCGCCGCGGCGCGCACCGTTCGCGACGAGCCGCAGCCCTCTGGCGACTCCATCTGGGAACACATCTACGCGGAGAAGAAATAACCATGGCGAACATGGCACAGGCCATCCGCATGGCCCTGCACTACGCGGAAGAGAACCTGGGCGTCACCGACATCTTCGGCGAGGACGTGGGTGCCCCGCTGGGCGGCGTCTTCACCTGCACGCAGGGTCTGAAGACGGCGTGGAACAGCCCCCTGGACGAGCGCGGCATCATCGGCGCGGCCATGGGCCTGGCGATGGCGGGCCACCGCCCCGTCGCGGAGATCCAGTTCTGCGACTACATCTACAACACCATCGACCTGCTCAAGCTCGTGGGCAACACGCACTGGTCCACGAACGGTGACTGGTCCGTGCCCATGGTGGTGCGCACGCCCGTGGGCAGCGGCATCCGCGGGTCGCTGTACCACTCGCATTCCTTCGACGCGACGATGACGCACATCCCCGGCTGGAAGGTCGTCATGCCCTCCACGCCGCTGGACGCGTACGGGCTGCTCATCTCCGCGTGCCAGGAACCCAACCCCGTCATGTTCCTGGAGCCCAAGGCGCTCCTGCGCGTGAAGGGCGATGAGCGCATCCCCGGCGAGCCCGACGACGACCGCGCGCTGTCGAAGATGATCGACGCGCCCCTGGGTGACCGCTCGCAGTGGAAGCCCCAGTGGCCCCTGGTGGAGGCGTTCGCCATCCCCATTGGCAAGGGCAAGCTCGTGCGCGAGGGCACCCAGGCCACGGTCATCAGCTACGGCCGCACCATGCCCCTGTGCATCAAGGCCGCCGCCCAGTTGGAAGAAGAGGGCCTGAGCGTGGAGGTCATCGACCTGCGCTCGCTCTGGCCGTACGACTGGGAGATGATCAAGGCCTCCGTCCAGAAGACGGGCCGCGTGCTCTTCGTCAACGAGGACACGGAGGTCACCAACTTCGGCGAGCACCTGGTCCGGCGCACCGTGGAGGAGCTGTTCTACTCGCTGCTCGCGCCGCCCCGGCTGGTCGCCGGCAAGTTCGTCCCGGGCATCGGCCTGGCGGACGCGCTGGAGATGGCGTCCGTGCCGCAGCAGAACGACGTCACCACCGCCCTGCGCAACCTCTGCCGCGAGCAGCCGTAGGCGCTGGCCCGGGTTTCCGCCTACACCGCAGAAAGACATCCGGGCCGCCGTTCCTCTTTGGAGGCCGGCGGCCCAGTCGTTAGAATCCCAACTTCCGTGTCCCAGCCCATCGTCCGCACCATGACCCCCGCCCCAGACGCCAACGCCTTCCGCATCCGCCGCGCGCGTCGCGGTGACGCCGAGGTCATGGCCCAGCTGCTGCGCGAGCTGGGCTACCCCCAGGGCACCGATCAGCAGACGGTGCACTGGGTCATCAGCCATCCGGAGATTGAAATCTTCGTCGCGGGAGACCCCCAGGACCGCGCGGTGGGAATGGTGTCCTTCTCCCACCGGCCGCAGCTGCGGCTGCGCGGGCGGGTGGCCACCGTGGACGAGCTGGTGGTGTCCGAAGGCTGGCGCCGCCGGGGCGTGGGCCGCGCGCTGCTCGCGCAGGTGGCCCAACGGGGCAAGGTGCTGAGCGTGAAGCAGTTGCAGCTCATCGCCCCCATCAACGTCACCGAGGAGACGCGCGCCTTCTACCGGGCGTGCGGCTACGTGGAAGGTGACTCCGGGGTGTTCCGCCACGCGGAGTACGAGCAGCCCCAGCGGTAGCGGGAAGCGTCCGCGAGGGCCCGGCGTCCTGGCCGGGCTCCTTCGCGGAGTGAAGCGTTTCAGCGCTTGAAGCTCGCGATGACGCGGCGCAGGCGCTCGTGGTCCTCTTCGCTCACGTCGATGAAGCGCACGCCGATGGCCTCCGCCTCGTCGCGCACCCAGGCGACGACGGCGGTGAGGTGGAAGTCCTCCCCGTCGATGACCATGGCCAGCCGTACCTGCGCGCCCACGTCGTAGGACTTGCGCGTGCGCAGGCACAGACCGCCGGCGGACACATTCAGCGAGTAGGCCCGCAGCGCGCGCGCCGCGTCCTCCATCTGCTCGAAGCGCACTTCGAACCGCGCCGCCACGCGCTCCTCGGCGCGACGGTTCATGTACGGGTCTGGCTCCACCGGCCCATCCAACTTCGTGTTCATGCGCACCCTGACCCCCTCGGTTCTCGGACCGGAAGTGTCGGCTGGTTTCCAGGCCCGGTTCAAGGGCCCACGGACTACGGAATGGCTCGTGTAAGTCCCAGGCTACTTCGAAGCCAGGAGTTTCCGGATGAGTGCACGTCTCGTGTTGTTGGGTGGAGCCCTGATGTTGGGGCTGTGGGTGGCGGGCTGCGATGACGGAGAAACTGTCCGCCCGCCAACGGATGGGGGCACGTCCCTGGATTCCGGGACCGATGGCGGAGATTCCGGGACTGTCGATGCTGGCGATGGCGGCGGCGGTGGAGGCTCCGACTTCGCGTGCAACGTGGCGAAGCAGGAGGGCTGTGCCGCGGGCCAGAGCTGTCTCTACTCGGACCTGGCGGATGGCGGCACGGGCAGTCAGTGCTTCGCGGCCGCGTGCGACGTGGTTCGCCAGGACTGTCCGTCCGGACAGCGGTGCACCTACGTGGGAACGGACGGAGGCACCACCGCGCGCCAGTGCGTCGCCGCGGGCACCTCCACGGAGGGCGCGCCGTGCACGCTGGCCGAGTCGCCTCCGGGCCAGACGTATGACACGTGCGCCGCGGGCCTGTACTGCAAGGACGAGTCGCAGGACGACGGCGGCACGGGCTTCTTCTGCCGCAAGCTGTGCCACGCGCCGTCCGACTGTGGCTCCGGCGAGTGCAACACCGTGCTGCGGCTGAACGGCACGCGAGAGCTGCCGCTGGTGTGTGGCCCCGCGTCCGCGCGGTGCGATCCGTTCGCGCAAGACTGCGAGAGCCCGCTGGCCTGCTACCCGGCCGCCAACGGCGCGGTGTGCGCGGGCCAGGGTTCGCTGCCGGAAGGCGCCGCGTGCGAGTTCAGCAACCAGTGTTCACAAAGCAGCACCTGCGTGATGACCGGCGGCAGCGGCACGTGCCGGGCGCTGTGCCGCCTGCCCGCGGGCTCACCGGGGTGTGCGAACGGCGCGACCTGCCGGGCCATCAACAACAACAACGGCGACGTGGGGGCCTGCGTCCCGTAGGCAGCGGATTGCCCACGGAAGGAAGCGTCCCCACCCGGGGTGGCGAGCGCGCGGGTCCGCCAGGGGCCCGGCCCGCCACCTCGTGGGGGAAGTCCTGCGCCGTCCGTGCCCGGCTGTTGGAAGTTCACGGTCCGTGGCGATTGGCTCGCGCCATGAATCCCCGGGTCGCCACGCGGGCACATCGTGCACATTGTCTTGCGCCGGGAGGTCGTGGGCATGGGTCTGAGGATGGCGCTGCGCTGGGGGTGTTTCGGTGCCCTGAGCGTGCTGGTGGGGTGTGGAGGCATGGATGACGGCCGCTCGCCCGAGGAGTCCTCCGGGCCGGGCCGCACGGACGCGGAAGTGAACGCGCCCGCCGCCACGGAGTCCGTGGAGGCCGCCCCCACGCTGACGCTGCACGACGGACACCAGGTGCAGGCCACTCCGCCCGTGGCGCCCCTGCCCACGCAGTTCCAGCCCGCCTTCCATCAGTCGCTGCGCGAATCCGTCTCCGTGGGGAGCTTCACCACGTACCGGATCAAGGTGCCCCTGGGGCGCGCGGGCAGCCGCGTGCGCGTCACCTTCCGCTCCGGCGACGGCAGCCTGACGCTGCAGCGGGCCACGGTGGCGAAGGCCGGCGCCAATGGCGCGCTGGGCTCCGCGCCGGTGGCGCTCACCTTCGGCGGACAAGCGGGCTTCACCACGGGCACGCGCACGCTGGTGACGTCGGATCCCATCGCCTTCCCGGTGGGCTTCCGAGACGAGGTGGCCATCTCCTTCGAGGTGAAGGGCGCGCTGGGCAAGAGCCGCATCCAGGCGTTCCCGGACAGCTGGATGAGGACCGGCGCTTTCGCGACGACGCAAGGCGCGCTGGGCGGCCAGACCTGGGAGTACGCCACGGGCGTTGCGACGGTGGACGTGGAAGGCGCGCCGGGCCGGGCCTTCGTCGCCATTGGAGACAGCATCACCGAGGGCTACACGGGCACGTGGAACGACACGCGCAACGCGTGGCCGTCCCGGGTGGAGAAGCAGCTCGGGGTGCCGGTGGTGAACTCGGGCGCGTCCGGGCAGGGGTTCTGGGACGCGAACCTCCAGCTGCCGCAAGAGGTGCTCTCCCTGCAGGGCGTCACCGACTGCGTCGTCCTGCTGGGCGTCAATGACCTGGCCGCGGAGGGCATGACGGTGCCGAAGCTGCAGCAGCGCATGACGCAGCTGCTGGATCAGCTCCAGCCCATGTGCAAGCTGTGGGTCAGCACGCTGCTGCCCAAGGAGAAGATGGGCGCGGACGGCGGTGACTTCGAGCTGATGAAGGCCCAGCGCCACGAGTTCAACGCGTGGCTGCGCTCCCTGATGCGCGCGCAGATCATCGACCTGGAGGCCGTGACGCGGCAGCCGGGCAACGTGGACCTCTTCATCGACGGGCTGGAGGTGGACGGCATCCACCCGTCCGTGGAAGGCCACCGGGTCATGGCGGACGAGGCGGCGCGGACCCTCAAGGCGAAGGGCGGTCTGTAGCGCCTGCCCGGCTGGAAACCGCACGGAGGGTTTGAATAGGTTCGCGGCCGTTGCGTCCAGGCGGTGTTCCCGTCTTTCACAACTCCCGGAGCTTCCCCCATGCGCGCGCTTCCCACCGCCCTCGTCGTCGCCTGCCTCGCCCTGCCCTCGCTCGCCCACGCGGCGTCGCTGCGGTGTGGCAACAAGCTCGTGTCGGAGGGGGCGTCGCAGGCGGACGCGGTGGCGAAGTGCGGCCAGCCCGTGTCGACCGAGACCAAGCGCGAGCGCGTGACCAACAAGTCCCGGGAAGGCAGGCGGGACGGGTCGCGCCGCGGGGATTCCTCCACGGAGTTCTCGACCTCGACCTCCGTGGAGGAGTGGACCTACAACTTCGGGCCCAACCGGCTGTTGCAGGTGGCCATCTTCCGCGACGGCCTGCTGGTGGACGTGCGCAGCGGCGGCTACGGCTACTGAGTCCAGCGCCGCGCGATCGGGTCTTGGCGGTTGAATAGCTTCGGGTCCGCCACGTCCAGGCCGTGTTCCCTGCCTTTTCTCCTCCTCGGAGCGTCCCCCATGCGCGCCCTTCCCGCCGCCCTCGTCCTCGCCGGCCTCGCCCTGCCCTCCCTCGTCCACGCGTCCGCGCTGCGCTGTGACAACAAGATCGTGTCGGAAGGAGCTTCGCAGTTGGACGCGCTGGCCAAGTGTGGGCAGCCCGCGACGAAGCAGAGCAAGACGGAGTACGTGACCCACAAGGTCAAGGAAGGGGCGCGGGGTGAGACGCGCTACGGGGAGGCCTCCACGGAGGTCACGACCTCCACGACCGTGGAGGAGTGGACCTACAACTTCGGGCCCCACCGGTTGATACAGGTGGCCATCTTCCGTGACGGCCGGCTGGTGGACGTGCGCAGCGGTTCCTACGGCTACTGAGGCCCCAGGTACTGCTCCAGTTGTTGGCGCATGATCTCCGGCCGCCGGATCAGCGCTGACCGGAAGAACAGGAGGTTCTCGCGCCAGCCCTCCATGGAGGCCGGCTGGCTCCAGCGCGCCACCTGGTCGGGCATCTCCAGCTCGAGCGCCTCCGCCGCCGCGTCCAGGGCCGCCGTCACCCGCTCCTCGGCGAAGGTGTGCTCGATGTGCCAGAGGAAGCGCTCGATGAAGCGGGCCTTGAACTCCGGCGACTGGAGCAGGCCCCTCAAGAGCAGCGTGGACCAGGCCCCCGCATCCGACGCCTCGTCCAACACGCGCCCCAGGCTGTCGTGGTCCGGACCGTGGAACAGGGCGGCGTCCAGGTCGTACACGAGCCAGCGCCAACGGCCGTCGTGTCCAAGGGCCGCGCCCGGCTCCAGCTTCTTCGTGCGCAGCCGCCAGAACTTCACGTTGTTCTGCGGCCAGTCCGAGTTGCCCAGGTAGAGCTGCGCGACCTGGTATTCGATGAAGTCCTCCACGTCCATCCGCGCGCGCACCCAGGCGGAGTGCTCCGGCACCGACAGGTCGTGCGTCGCCACGTAGTCGATGAGCTCCTGATAGGGCTGCTCGTCTCCCTCCTCCCCCACGTCCAGGACCCCGGCGTTCTCCAGGATGACCGCCTTCTTCCGGTCCACGCCGTAGTGTGACGCCAGGTAGTACTCGTCCAGGCGCTCGCGCAGCTCGTGCAGGCCCCAGTACTCGCCATTGAGGAACACGAGCGTGGGGCGGCAGGCCTGGATCGCGAGCCGCGTCTCGGCCAGCAGGCCCTGAAGCATGCAGTCACGCAGCTTGGTGACGCCCTGGTCCTGTCCGGACGTGCGCGCGATCAGCCGGGTGAACTCCGTCACCGGGGAGCCGGGGAACACCAGCCCCGCGAACGTCTTCGGGCCATAGTCCTCCTTCGCGTACAGCCGCAGGCTCTTCTGCGGAAACGCCGCGCTGCCAGAACCGTGGATGCGCACGCCCGCGTCCTGGGCGAACACGCGCTGGCCGGAGGTTTCGAACCACTCCACGTGGACGGGGCGCTCCCACTCCTTGCCGTTCTGCATGTAGTTGGCCGCGAGCGGATCATCAGGCCGGGCCTCGGCGGCGAGGCCGGGGACGTAGATGCCCGTCTCCGGGTCGAAGAAGTTCGCCGCGTCGGTGACGAGCGACAGCACCGGCAGCGTGTACGGCGCCCGGCCAATGACGAACGTGCGCGTGCGGGCCGGGCCCACCGGCTCCGCGCCCGCGAACTGCCGGTAGCGCACCACCGCGACCTGGGGCGGCTCCTCCAGCGGCGCGACCCACCGCAGGACTTCCGGGGCATCCAACGGCGTCGTGGGAACGAAGGACCACCGCGCCGGAGGCGTGGAGCGCGCCAGCAGCGCGATGGGGGCCGTGTAGCGCGACGACTCGGGCGTGGGCGTGGAGCCGTCCCGCGTGAAGTACGTCCGCAACCCCTGGGCCGTGGGCAACGCCAGCAGCGTCTCCGGTTGATAGAGCCCGGGCCGCGCGTCGAACGTCAGGTGCTGGAAGTCGACGCGGGCCCGCGCCTCGGCCCCCTGCCTGTCGCGCGCCACCACCTCCAGCGACAGCGCGCGCCGGCCCGGCCACCAGGGCAGGCTCCAACGGCCACTGTCGATGTCGGCATGGCCCAGGAAGCGCCCGTCCTCGTACACCTGCACCCGTGACGGCCCGGCGTCGCTCGCCACCGCGCCGAACAGCCGGTGCGTGTCCGGTTCGTGCCCGTCGATGGTGACGCGAGGCCCGGAGGGCGGTGGAAGCTCGGCCTCATTCAGCCGCCGCTCGGGGGCGGGCTCACAGCCGACCCCGGCGAGGAGGAGGAGACCCAGGACGAAGGACGCGAAGTGACGGAGACGCATGAGGGCCTCCGTCCTGTATCAGACAATGCTTTGACCTCACACCGCCCTATGACACAGCGCGGCGGGAGCCCCCACCCTCAAGCGGGGGGCGCGGTGGCTTCGAGCAGGCCGTGCTTCTGGAGGAGCGCGGCCAGCGCGGGCGGCGCGAGCATCCAGTCCTCGCGCGTGGGCACCCAGCGCACGGGGGCTCCGGCGGCGGCGAGCCGCGCGTTCACCTCCGCGATCATCGGGACGAAGGTGGGCTGGGGCACGTCCCAGCTCCCCACGCCGGCCTGGACCTCCACGGCGCCGGGCTCCACGCGCACCGCGGGCTGGCCCTGCACCGGCTGGATGACGAACCCCGGCAGGTACGGCTGCATGGCGGCGGACAGGCGCTCCAGCAGCGTCGGGTCCTCGAAGGGGTGGGCGCCCTCCAGGTCGAAGAAGGTGGGCAGCTGCGCCTGGAGCTCGTCGCGCAGCGGGTTGTCCTTGCTGTCGCGCCAGGCGTGCTCGGCCAGGACGCGGGCCTCGTGGGGGATGCGGATCTCCCAGCGCTCCAGCAGCGCGAGCAACTCCGCCACGCGCTCCACCTCCTCCCAGGGCGGCTCCACGCGCGTGAGCCAGGACACCTCCGACACCGTCTCCCCCCGGCGAAGGCCCGTCACCCGGTCCCCCTTGCGCAGCTGGAAGGGCGGAGCCTGGGTGAACTCCGGATCCGGATAGAGGGCGGTGTGCAGCAACCCCGTCCCCTCTTCCGGGCGCACGCGCGCGAAGCCGTGCTTGGGGTTGATCTCCTCCACGACGAACGTGTCCTGGGCCATGGTCTCTTCTCTAACCGGTGTTCCGCATGCCCGCAGCGATGCCGTTGAGCGCCAGGAGGAGCGGCCGGTCGCACTCCGCGTCCCCGTCCCGCTTGCGCTTGAGCAGCTCCACCTGGAGGAAGGACATGGGGTCCACGTAGGGGTTGCGCAGCGCGATGCTCCGCTGCAGCTGCGGGTTGTTGTCCAGCAGCTTCGCCTCGCCCGTGAGCGACTTCACCGCGCGGCGCGTGCGGGAGTGCTCCTGCTGGATGCGCAGCCACAGGGGCCGCGTGGACGCGGGCGCCAGCTTCGCGTACCGCGCCGCGATGGCCATGTCCGTCTTGGCCAGCACCATGGTCACGTTGTCGATGACCGTGCGGAAGAAGGGCCATTCCTTGTACATGCGCTGCAGGAGCGCCGCGCCCTCCGGCGTGGCCGCGTATTCCTCCAGCGCGCTGCCCACGCCGTACCAGGCCGGGAGGATGGCGCGCGTCTGCGTCCACGCGAAGCTCCAGGGGATGGCGCGCAGCGTGTCCAGCCCGCCCGCCTTGCGCTTGCTGGGGCGCGAGCCGATGGGCAGCGCGGAAATCTCATCCACCGGCGTGCCCTTCATGAAGAACTCCACGAAGCCCGGGTCCTCCCAGACGAGCCCGCGGTACGCCTTGCGGCCGGACTCCGCCAGCGCGTCGAAGGCGGCGCGGAAGGCGGACTCATCCTCCGGGGACGGGCGCGGCTGCGCGTCCAGCGTGTGCAGCAGCACGCCGCCCACCACCAGCTCCAGCGTGCGCTGGGTGAGCTCCGGGCGCGCGTACTTGTGGTCCATCGCCTCGCCCTGTTCGGTGGCCTTGTAGGCGCCGGCCACCGTGCCCGGCGGCAGCGCGAGGATGGCCGTCTGGGCGGGGCCGCCGCCGCGCGCCACCGTCTCCCCTCGGCCGTGGAACAGGCGCAGGGGCACGTCGTTCTCGTCCGCCACCTGCGTGAGCGCCACCTGGGCGCGGTACAGCGCGGCGCTCGCGGCGAGCAGGCCCACCTCCTTGCCGGAGTCGCTGTAGCCCACCATCACCTCCTGCACCCCACGGCCCTTCAGGTGCTGGCGGTACTCTGGGTGCGCGAAGAGCTGGCGCAGCACGTCCGGGCCGCCGTCCAGCGCGCCCAGCTGCTCGAAGAGCGGCGCCACGTCCACGGTGGCGCACTGGAGCTTCGGGTCCCAGAGCCCCGCGTGCTTCAGGCAGCGGAAGGCCGCCAGCACGTCGTCCGCGGTGGAGGCCATGGAGAGGATGAGCGTGCGGCAGACGGACTCGCCGCCCTCGTCCTGGCCCTCGCGCAGCTTCGCCAGCACCTCCAGCAGCCGCTTGCCGCCTTCGGTGGGGGCCGGCCCGCCGTTGAAGGACGCCGCCGCGCTCACCGCGTCCTCCGCGGGGGCGCGCACCTCCAACTCGCCCAGGCCCAGGCCCAGCGCGCGGACGCGCTCGGACATGCGGCGCACCTCGCGCAGGCCCGCGTGCTCCGCGCGCGCCGCGAAGAGCGACCGCTCCAGCACCGCCAGGTCATCCCCCAGGGCCTCCGGCGAACGGTAGGCCTCGGCCGGCAGCGTGGACTCCCGCCCCTGTCGCCGCGCCAGCACGTGCTCCAGCGCCAATGAAAGCCGCTCCTCCATGAAGCGCAGCTTGCGGCGCCACGGCTCGCCCAGCGTGCGCGGGCCCTGCTGCTTCGCCACGTCCGGCAGCGCCTTGGCGTCCTCCTCCAGCGAGCGCTCCAACTCCTGCGTGGGGCGCGCGTGCCGCTCCGACTGGGACAGCATCCCGCCCAGCAGCTCCACGTCGCGCAGGAGCAACCGCAGGCCCCGGGCGCGGTGCGCGCGCAGCGTGTCCGCGAACACCTCCGGCGTCACCAGCGGGTTGCCATCCATGTCGCCGCCCACCCACGAGTGCACGCGCACGGGCGTGTCCAGCGCGCCCAGGGGCTCGCCGTAGGCGCGCTCGAAGGCCCAGTCCAGCGCCTCCGGCAGCCGGGCCACCGGCTCCGCCAGCATCTCCTCCACGTACCAGTGGACGTTCTTCACCTCGTCGCCCACGGTGGGGCGCTCGCGGCGCAGCTCGTCCGTCTGCCACAGCGCCGTGATCTCCTCGCGCATGGCGGTGAGGTTCGCGGCGGACTCGCGCGGGGTGAGCGTGCACCGGTCGCGCTCCTCCAACAGCTGCGCCAGCCGGTAGAGCTTCTCCAAGAGCGTGCGGCGCACCGCCTGGGTCGGGTGCGCGGTGAACGTCAGCGTCACCTTCAGCGTCCCCAGCGTTTCACGCACCTTGTCGGCGCTGACGCCCGCGGCCTTCAGCGCCAGCAGCGTCGACTCCAGCGACCCCTTCTGGGGCCGGGTGGAGGTGGGGCTCGCGTGGGCCCGCGCGCGGCGGATGCGGTGGTGCTGCTCCGCCAGATTCACCAGCTGGAAGTAGACGGAGAAGGCGCGCAGCACCGGCTCCACCTGATCCGACGGCAGCCGCCGCAACACCGCCGCCAGCTCCGCCGCCGCGGCGCGTCGTCCGGCCACCGGGCCCCGCCGCCGCTGGATGGCCAGGTGGCGGACCTCCTCCTCCTTGTCGAACAGGGCCTGCCCCTCCTGTTCCACCAACACCTCACCCAACAACCGGCCCAAGAGCCGGACATCCCGCCGCAGCGGGGGATCCACGGGACGTGAACGCGCCATAACGGACCGGAACCGTAGTCCTTTGGCCCCCCACCGCCCCTACCCATTCTCGAATTTTCGACCGCCAGCCGACGGATGACCCACTCCGTCCTTGCAGGAAAAATTCAACCTCCCGGTCTTCCCAAAGAGTCGAGGCTTCCACTAGAAAGTGGGCACTCCCGGACCCCGCCGGGATGTCTGACCTGACCCAAAGGAGTGGCAATGCGGAAAAACCCATCTTGGCTGGCCCTGGGCCTGCTGACGCTCGCGGCGCCGACGGCGTACGCGGAGCGCGCGTGGTACGAGAAGCCGCAACCCGACGTCGCCGCGCCGTCCACCAAGCTGCGCCAGGCGGTTGTCCAGGACATCACGGACGACCTGCCCCACCGTCTGGGTGAGCAGCAGAAGGAGCTCAAGGCGCAGGCGCTGCAGATGCGTCTGGAGGGTCGTGGTCAGCCGGGCCGCGTGCAGAAGCTGGCCAACGGCAAGTTCGTGGAGCTGGAGCTGCAGCGCACGGACCGCATCTTCGTCATCCTGGTGGAGTACGGCACGCAGATCCACCCGGTGTTCGGCAACCCCGCCACCAACCCGGGCGGCAACATCCCCGGCCCGCTGCACAACGCGATTCCGGGCCCGGACCGCACGGTGGACAACACCACCATCTGGCAGCCGGACTACAACCGCGAGCACTTCGAAAAGCTCTACTTCGACACCACGCCCGGCGCGGACTCGGTGGCGAACTTCTACAAGGCCGCGTCCTCCGGCCGCTACACCGTGTCCGGCACGGTGTCCGAGTGGGTGAAGGTGCCGTACAACGCCGCCCGCTACGGCAACAACCTTTGCGGCAGCTCCAGCTGCTCCAACTCCATCTGGCCGCTCGTCAGCGACGCCATCAAGGCGTGGACCAACGCCCAGCTGGCCGCTGGCAAGACGCCCGCGGAGATCAAGGCGTACCTGGACACGTTCGACACGTGGGACCGGTACGACTACGACGGCGACGGCAACTTCGACGAGCCGGACGGCTACATCGACCACTTCCAGATCGTCCACGCCGGCATGGGTGAGGAAGTCGGCGGCGGCGCGCAGGGCCCCAACGCCGTGTGGAGCCACCGCTGGTTCGCGTACAGCAACGGCACGAGCGCGGACGGCATCGGCCCCGCGTACAACCAGAACGGCGGCACGCGCTTCGGGACGGGCATCGACAAGTGGGTGGGCGACTACACCATCCAGCCGGAGAACGGCGGTCTGGGTGTGTTCGCGCACGAGTACGGCCACGACCTGGGCCTGCCGGACCACTACGACACGACGAACGCGGCGGACAACGGGACGGGCTTCTGGACCATCATGTCGTCCGGCTCGTACCTGAACGACGGCACCAAGGACATTGGCAGCCGTCCGGGTGACTTCTTCGCCTGGGACAAGCTGCAGCTGGGCTGGCTGGACTACGCCACCACGGATGCGGGCCTGTACTCGTACCACAACCTGGGCCCCGCGGAGGTCACGTCCCAGAACGCGAAGCAGGCGCTCGTGGTGAAGCTGCCCGGCAAGCCCGTGGTGCAGCCCACCACCGCCCCGTTCGAGGGCCAGGGCATGTGGCAGGGCGGCCAGGGCAACAACCTGGACCGCGTGCTCGAGAAGACGGTGAAGCTGCCGAACAAGAAGCCCATCACCTTCTCCTTCCAGACCTGGTTCGACATCGAGGAGGACTGGGACTACGCCTACGTCGCCCTCTCCGTGGACGGTGGCCCGTTCACCAACCTGGCCAGCCCGGTGAGCCGCACCACGAACCCGTGGGGCAACAACCTGGGCAACGGCATCACCGGCACGTCCGGTGGTTGGATTCCCCTGGAGTTCGACCTGTCCGCCTACGCGGGCAAGAGCGTCACGCTGAAGATCCGCTACAAGACGGACGCGGCGGAGTTCAACAAGGGCTTCCTGGTGGACTACGTGCAGCTGTGGGCGAAGAACACCTACGTCTTTGGTGACGACGGTGAGTGGGGCCACAAGTGGTGGGACAAGTCGACGTTCTTCGTGACGGACGGCACCAACACCCTCTACGACAACTACTACCTGGCCGAGTGGCGCCAGTTCCGCGGCTACGACGAGGGTCTGGCCACGGGTCCCTACAACTTCGGCTTCAGCTCGGAGGGCCTGGTGGATTGGGCGGAGCGCTACTCGTACAACCCCGGCCTGCTGATCACCTACTGGGACACGTCGCAGTCGAACAACAACGTGTCTCAGCACCCGGGTTCGGGCCGCATCCTGCCCATCGACTCGCGCCCGCAGCCCCTGCAGCGCAGCGACGGCCGCTACTGGTCCGGCCGCGTGCAGACGCACGACGCGACGTTCGGCCTGGAGCCCAGCTTCCCGCTGTCGCTCAAGCCCAACGGCTTCCCGCGCAACGAGTACGCCTCGCAGCCCGCGGTGCCGGTGTTCAACGACACGAACGAGTTCTGGTACGCCACGCAGCCGTACGGCGGCGTGAAGGTTCCGAAGACGGGCACCATCATCGAGGTGCTGTCGACGAACCCGGCCCAGACCGTGATGCAGGTCCAGGTGCGCCCGGTCGAGTAGTCCTCTGACCGTCGTCACCGCTGAGCAGTGAAGGAGGGCCGGTCCCGCGTCGATGCGGGGCCGGCCTTTCGCTTTTCGGGTTGAAGGAATCCGGACACCCGGGGCGCGGCCGTTGATGACGGACGCGCGGGGGACGCTACGGTGCCCGCATGGCCGAGTGCCCCGTGGGCGGTCCCGCCTCCCCTTCCCCTC
>NZ_RAWF01000248.1:0-14952 GCF_003612075.1 Corallococcus sp. CA041A | reverse complement strand
GCGGTGTCCTGGGCGAGGGCGGGCGCGGAGAGAAGGACGAGCAGGGCCAGGGGCCAGCGACGCATGAAACCTCCGGAGGGAAGCGCGGCAGCGTAGCAGAGGACGTCGGGCCGGGGTCTCCCGAGCAAGCAGGCATCGGACGGTCTCTTCGCATGCCACAACGCACCGCGTGCATGTGGCCGCGGACGTTGGTATGGGGGGCGCCCGATGCCCAAGCGTACCGATATCCGGAAGGTTCTCGTGATTGGCTCGGGCCCGATTGTCATCGGGCAGGCCGTCGAGTTCGACTACTCAGGCACCCAGGCGATCAAGGCGCTTCGGGACGAGGGCGTGGAGGTGGTGCTGCTCAACAGCAACCCCGCCACGGTGATGACGGACCCAGAGTTCGCGCACCGCACCTACATTGAACCCATCACCGTGGAGGCGGCGGAGAAGATCCTCGCCGCCGAGCGCCCGGACTCGCTGCTGCCCACCATGGGCGGGCAGACGGCGCTGAACCTGGCCAAGGCGCTCGCGGAGAAGGGCATCCTGGAGAAGTACGGGGTGCGGCTCATTGGCGCGTCCCTGGAGGCCATCAACAAGGCCGAGGACCGCCAGCTCTTCAAGGCGGCCATGCAGAAGATTGGCGTGGCGCTGCCCAAGAGCGGCTACGCGACGACGCTCACGGACGCCATGGCGCTGGTGGAGGAGATTGGCTTCCCGGCCATCATCCGTCCGTCCTTCACGCTGGGCGGCACGGGCGGCGGCATCGCGTACAACCGCGAGGAGTTCGAGGCCATCTGCCGCTCGGGCCTCAAGGCGAGCCCCAACTCCACCATCCTCGTGGAGGAGAGCGTGCTCGGCTGGAAGGAGTACGAGCTGGAGGTGGTCCGCGACTCCGCGGACAACGTCATCATCATCTGCTCCATCGAGAACCTGGATCCGATGGGCGTGCACACCGGTGACTCCATCACCGTGGCGCCGGCGCAGACGCTGACGGACCGCGAGTACCAGCGCATGCGGCAGGCGTCGCTGGCCATCATCCGCGAGATTGGCGTCGACACGGGTGGCTCCAACATCCAGTTCGGCATCCACCCGCGCGACGGCCGCATGGTCGTCATTGAAATGAACCCGCGCGTGTCGCGCTCCAGCGCGCTGGCGTCCAAGGCGACGGGCTACCCCATCGCGAAGATCGCCGCGAAGCTGGCGCTGGGCTACACGCTGGACGAGCTGCGCAACGACATCACCCGCGACACGCCGGCCTCCTTCGAGCCGACGCTGGACTACGTGGTGGTGAAGGTGCCGCGCTTCAACTTCGAGAAGTTCCCCAAGGCGGACCGCACGCTGACCACGAGCATGCGCTCGGTGGGCGAGGTGATGGCCATTGGCCGCACCTTCCCCGAGGCGTACATGAAGGCGCTGCGCTCCATGGAGCTGGGGCGCGTGGGCCTGGAGTCGCCGGAGCTGCCCACGGAGAAGGAAGAGCGGGAGAAGGTGCTGCACGAGGGCCTGCGCGTGCCCCGTCCGGAGCGCCCGTGGTTCGTGGCGCAGGCCTTCCGCGAGGGCATGACGGTGGAGCAGGTGCACCAGCTCTCCGCTATCGACCCGTGGTTCCTGCGGCACATCGAGGCGCTGGTGCACGAGGCGCAGTCGCTGGCGGACATCGGTCGCCTGGATCACCTGGCGGACGACGTCTTGCGTCAGGCGAAGGCGCACGGCTTCTCCGACAAGTACCTGGGCAACCTGATGGGCTACCCGGAGGCGGAGGTGCGTGCGCACCGGCACTCGCGCGGCATCCGTCCGGTGTTCAAGCGGGTGGACACCTGCGCCGCGGAGTTCGAGGCGTACACGCCGTACCTCTACTCCACCTACGAGGAGGAGGACGAGGCGCCCCCCACGGACCGGCAGAAGGTCCTCATCCTGGGCAGCGGCCCCATCCGCATCGGCCAGGGCATCGAGTTCGACTACGCGTGCGTGCACGCGGCCTTCGCGCTGCGCGAGGCCGGGTACGAGACGGTGATGGTCAACTGCAACCCGGAGACGGTGTCCACGGACTACGACACGTCCGACCGCCTCTACTTCGAGCCGCTGACGATTGAGGACGTGCTGGAGGTGTCCCAGCGCGAGAAGCCGGTGGGCGCCATCGTGCAGTTCGGCGGGCAGACGCCGCTGCGCCTGAGCGTGCCGCTGGAGCAGGCGGGGCTGCCGATTCTGGGCACGTCGCCGGACGCCATCGACCGGGCGGAGGACCGCGAGAAGTTCTCCAAGCTGATTGAGAAGCTGGGCCTGAAGCAGCCGGAGAACGGCGTCGCGCGCAGCCACGCGGAGGCCTTCAAGGTGGCCGAGCGGATTGGCTACCCGGTGATGGTGCGCCCGTCGTACGTGCTGGGCGGCCGGGCGATGGAGACGGTCTACGACGCGTCCAGCCTGGAGCGCTACATGCGCGAGGCGGTGAGCGCGTCGCCGGAGCACCCGGTGCTGATTGATCGCTTCCTGAAGGACGCCATCGAAGTGGACCTGGACCTGGTGGCGGACCGCACGGGGCAGGTGCTGATTGGCGGCGTGCTGGAGCACATCCAGGAGGCGGGCGTGCACTCGGGTGACGCGGCGGCGACGCTGCCTCCGCACTCGCTGTCGCCGGACCTGGTGGAGCGGATGAAGGACCAGGCCATCTCCATGGCGCGCGAGCTGGGCGTGGTGGGCCTGATGAACGTGCAGTTCGCCATCCAGGGGAAGAACATCTACATCCTGGAAGTGAACCCGCGCGCGAGCCGCACGGTGCCGTTCATCTCCAAGGCGACGGGCGTCCCGATGGCGAAGATCGCGGCGCTCTGCATGGTGGGCAAGACGCTGAAGGAGCTGGACCGCACGGAGGAGCCGGAGTTCCGGCACGTGGCGGTGAAGGAGAGCGTCTTCCCGTTCGCGCGCTTCGCCGGGGTGGACGTGATCCTGGGCCCGGAGATGAAGTCCACGGGCGAGGTCATGGGCCTGGCGGAGGACTACGCGTCCGCGTTCGCGAAGAGCCAGCTGGCGGCGGGCGTGAAGCTGCCCAAGAGCGGCCGCGTGTTCATCTCCGTGAAGGACGAGGACAAGCCGGCGGTGGTGGACCTGGCGCGGCGCCTGCGGTCGATGGGCTTCACCCTGACGGCGACGGCGGGCACGCACGACTACCTGCTGACGAAGGGCATCGAGTCGCAGCGGGTGCAGAAGGTGAAGGAGGGCCGGCCGAACATCGTCGACAAGATCGTCGACGGGGAGATCGTCCTGGTCATCAACACCACCTTCGGCAAGCAGGAGATCTCCGACAGCTTCTCCATCCGGCGTGAGGCGCTGATGCACTCGGTGCCGTACTACACGACGGTGCAGGCGGCGCGCATGGCGGTGGGAGCGCTGGAGTCGCTGAAGCGCTCGGACCTCGCGGTGAAGCCGCTGCAGAGCTACCTGTACGGCGAGAACGGCGTGCCCCCGGCGCGCCGGTAGTCCCGTGAGGACTCGCGGCCCCTGGGCGTCCGGGGGCCGCGGTCATGGATGGGGTGGCTCATCCGGGGGCTGGAGTCGGCAGCACCAGATGACACCTGAGCAGCCATTGACCTGCTTCTCGCCTGGCTCGCAGGTCACGGGATGGCACAATCTGCCGTCCAGCGAGGGAAGCTCCTCCCCGTCAATGACGTTTTCGATAGACCCCTGGGAGTCGGCGCGGCGCTTGTCCAACGCGCAAGCGGCAGCGGGTCTGCAAGACCCATCGTCAATCAACGGAGGCCAGGGTCCGTCCAGGAAGTCCTCGGGGGCGTAGCGGTCCTCGGGAAGGTCGCCGGTGTACGTCAGCAAATCCGCATCGAGGGCGCCGGGGGATGCGCACCGTTGCACGGGGCCCCAGGGCTTGAAGTCGAGCACCTCGAACTCAGGGAAGCTGGCGCACTCCTGAAACTCACGGACCTTGCCTGTAAAGCGTCCGCGGACCAGGTACCGGCCCTGTTCCCAGACATTGCGGCGCAGCCGCTCGTCAGGCTGGTTCGCCCCCACCGGCAGGACCCGCTTGACAGGGCCTGCGTCAGACTTTGAAAGATTCAAAAGGTCCACGTCGCAGTCCGAGGTCCGCTCCGCGAAGTACTCGGGAAGGACCTCTGGCGCACTTGCGGGGGCAGGCGGAGTAAGGAAATAGAAGCCCGCCAGCCCGAAGCCGACCAGTGCCAGGGCTGCCAGATATCCGAATGGCCTCATCCGCCTACCACGCTACCCCAGCGTGGACTCTTGGAACGCGCTCTCGATGCCCCGAGGTGACGGCTTGCTGTTGTTGGCGTACTCGAGCTTGTCGTCACCGCCCGTGTAGACCATTCCCGAGGAACGTTTGGACACAGTCGCCATCGTTCGGATCTACTCGGCTACCCCGTTCTCTCCACTGCGGGGGCACTGTCAGTTCAAGGAGCGCAGATATCGGATGGCAGTGGTTTCATTTTCGCTGGTCCAGCCTTCATCCATGAGTTGGATGAGCATCTCGCGCAGGTCCTTGTCCAGTCTCAGTGCTACGAGCTGGGAGCCCCCACGGGCTCTGACAATCCGTACATACTCATAGGCGACATCGTCAGAATCGCTTGAGTAGCGGTCGGCGAGCACCGAGAAGACTGATTTCACGAAATTTGTATCAATGCCGCCGCGTTCATAGAGTGCCTTGGCGAGCCCTTCTTCGTCGGTATAGAACGGTCGCGTATACTGATCGATCATTGGCGCCACTCGATCGCCGCCAGTGGGAACCAACTCAACGTACAGTTCGTCCGCGACCAGTGCGCCCACAGTGCCACCAATCGCGATGCCAACGGCCACCCCGATGGGCCCAAACCAGATTCCTGCTAACGCGCCCGATGCGGCTCCACCAGCGAAGCCTCCTCCGAGGATCGCTGCTTCACGGCCAGCCGCATCAACTTTGTTCTGTGCTGTTGCGATGTTGTAGACGGCGACTCCGATGGATAGCACCCACAACGCCCGGCCCGCCGCTCCCAGACGACGCACGCCGGCGCTGACTTTGGGGTTGGCCCGCCCGGCGCTCTCCACAATCTCTAGAAGAACGGTATTTTGCTGGGTCTTGCCCAGTTTGCTGAAGCCTTGTTTGAATCTTTGTTGAGAATATTTCTCCAGGAGTTTCTCGAAGGCAATTCCCTTGCCCTTGAGCGCCTGTGCTTTCGCGCGGCCCAGATCCGAAGAGCGCGCTCGAGCCATTTCCATGATCTCATTGCGCATCTGATGGGCGGCTTCGGCAGCCGCCCTGGCTGTCATCGAACCGTTTGCGTGGGCCTGACGCAGTTGTTGGGCATACTCCTGCGTGGTTTGCATGTACCATGCCCTTACCTTGCTATCGAGGATGAATCTGTATCCGAAGTTGAGCGCTTGGACTTCAAGCTGTTGGATGCCATCCTCGACGAGTGAATTCTTGTTGGGCATGGTCGCGCTTCTTTTTCTAAAATCAGGCTTTTTGTAGGCTCATGTATTGCCGGGAGAAAAATCGTCCCTTGAGCGGTTTTGCAAAAGACGGCAAGGTCCTGACGGGGAGGAACGCCCCGGCGGGGTGGATGCTCAAGAGCAGTTGGGTGTTCCCGAAAAACTCAAAACGGAGTTGCATGTCTGACTGGGGCTCCAGATGGGTCAGGACCCCCGGCGTATAGTCCTGGCCGAGCGTGAGCCCATCCAGGATTTGAAAACGCGAATCCAGCAATACGATTTGAAGCTGTTCTTCGTAGGGCGAATTGTCGGTGAGGAAGAGCAGGGAGAGATCCGGCGGAACTCCAAATTGGGCTTCGAGTTGCACGGCCTGGAAGGCCAGGCCTGTCTCACGTCCGTCGTGAAGCAGGACTGCTCTGGCTCTTTCGGGAGCAGTCATCTCTCCGCGAAGAGAGAATGCGGATAGAAGTTTCAAGTGGGTTGCTCCTTTCCCCTGGGAGCCTAGCATGCGCCCTTGGAATTACAGGCAGAGGAGCATCTTGAAGCCCGAATGGTTCACCATCCCCCGCTGGCGCCACCCCCGCCGGAACGGCCGCCCATTCCCTTGAACGCGGTTTCCGTCAGCGGCTGGCTCTTCAACGCGGGATGGAGGTCGAGCAGGTACTGGACCCACTTCTTCGCGTTGAGCTCCCGCGGCGTTCCGAATTCCGCCTTCCGGCGATAGACGCCCCGCCATTCAGGTTGGGTTGCCCAAAGGGCAGCACCGTCGTCCGCGCCATAGGTCTTGGGGTGGCCTACGTTCAGACGGAAGCCCTTGGAGTGGACGTAGTTCGCGAGCAGGTTGCTCCAGAGGGAGATGATGGTCTCTCGGATGTCGACGAAGATCCCGGGATCCACCTCCATGAGCTTGAACAGGAGCAGCGAGGAGCGTTCGACCGCCGAGGACTCCAGGTAGAAGACGGGGGTAGGGCCGCCGCTGTATGGCGTGAACTTGCCGCTCTCGACCTTGCCGACCTGGAGACTTCCTGCGTTCCATCCAGGCATCCCCGGCTGCAAGAGGCCGAAGACCCAGGACCGGCGGCCCGCGAGGAAGTGGTACGCATTGTATTGAATCAAGACGGAGAGCGCCGAAAGCGGCAGGATCGACAGGGGCTTCTCCAGGCCCTCCGAGAAGTTGCGCTTGAGCGTCTGCGCGGCGAACCCCTTGTTGGGATCCTGCCAGAGGACGTGGACCCAATCGCTGTGGAAGTCAGGCAGGTTGATGCCCAGCGCCGCGAGCTTGACGTCGAGCAGGAAGCGAAGCGTCCGGGTGCGCTCGAACTGGCGGGTCGACCAGGCCACGCTCGCCTGGTTCTCCTGCATGTTCTTGCCGAGCCCATTGAAGAACTTGGGAAAGTCCTTGGTGAACTCTGACACGAGCACCGGAAGCTGCTTCTGCGGATCTCCCTGGAGCCCGGGGACGCTGAAGTGGATCCGGAATTGATTCACATGGAATTTGCCACTGCCCCTGGCGATCTTGAGCTCCGTGAAGTCCATCATCCACCTCCTGGTGACGTGTCCGTGATCAGCGGCGGGTTTACCGAGGGCCAGAAGAGCGCTGTGCCGAGCTTCTTCCCAGACTCCCCTGGTTGATGAGGGGGAGCCTCGTCGCCACGTAGGTGTTGTCACGGTCCATGGTCAGCCGGTCCGGTTGAAGCATCTTCGCGTCGAATTTCGGAGGAGGAAGATGCAGCGACTTGATGGCAAGGCCTTGCATTCCCCCCACTTCATCGAGTGCGACCTTCAGCGTCACAAGCGGAGGAAGGAGCGTGCGAGCGAGTTTGGGCAGGGGAGAGTCGTAAGACAGAAGCTCCTTCATGAGAGACGTGGCCGGTGTCTTCATGAGCGCGCCGATCTGCTTCATCACCGACTGGTAGAGGCCCGGGATGTTGAGCACCCCCAGCCGCTTCTTCCGCATCTCCTCCACGATGGGGCTTTGGATGTTGTCGTTGGTCTGGGGGCCCACCGTGAGCCGGGTGCGTTTGGTGGTCCCATTGGGGCCCAGCAAGCGCTGGCTGTGGAGCGCCCCAAGCGCCCCTCCCACGCTTTGGGCGGCCTTGGCGTCCCCTCCGGCCCAGGCGATTGTCGCTGCGGCGAACAGCTCCAGGATGTTGGAGGTCTTGAGCACCGTTGGGAACAGGTCCCTCTTGACGGCGATCCTGAAGACGAGGGTCAGCACGTCGGTGAGGAGATCATCCACCTTGCGCAGAGAGCCATTCTTGAGGAGCCTCCGCAGCTCCGCCGTGGCGGCCCCCTCCAGGATGGTGGCGTTGCCTGCAAGCAACGTCTCGCCCGCGAGTGAGACGACATCTCCCTGGGTGAGATAGTGAGTCGCCAGCGGACCCTTGGGCGCCTTGAGGCGATTCGCCGTTTTCCTGTCGACGCCGGGTGAGTTGAAGGTCACCACCTGGAGAACCGAGTCCCCGAAGTCGACCGCCACCCGCTGCGCCATGGCGCCGCCCAGGCTGTGTCCGACGACAACGACGTCCTTCCTGCCAATGCGCGTCAGCAGTGTCTGGAAGAGCGAGCGGGTCTGCTTGAAGGCCGTGGCGCCAACCCCCGCGGGGTCCATGTCCGCGACGGCATCAGGTGCCTTCTCGAACTCGGTGCCGCGGACCGCGATGATGGGATGGTTTCCACGGGATGGCTGCAGCCAGTAGGCGAACACGCCATGGGTCTTGTTATGGGGGTCGCTGCCCTCCATCTGGACGATGGTGTAGTACAGGGGCTGTGTGCCCGGCTTCTTGGAGTAGGGGCGTTTGGTTGAGACGGCATAGGTCGCCGGGAACTTCAGCTCTGGCATTGCCCAGAGCTCCGGCGTTTCAGCGCGATACAGGAACCTGTCGCCAACCTGTGTGCCACCGCCCTGATTGTTCAAATAGGCGAAATCATGGGCCAGGTACTCGTAGAACTCGTGGTCGGGTGTGAAGTCCTCGGCCCATGGCTCGGGTGGAGCCTTGGGCATGACGATGGGCCGTGTAGCAACCCGGGTGTTGTCCTGGCGGATGTGCTGGGTCTGGAGACGCAGCGCGTTCAGATCAATGCGAAGCGCATTGGAGGGCGACGCGTGTGTCTTTGCCGCTCCCGAGCCGGACGCCACCGCCAACACGTTGGACTCTGGGATGTAGACCTTGTCACCCGGTTTGATGTGGTCAGGATCGGGCCGTGTCTTCCGGAGCGCGGCGTTTCGTGGGTCTTTGTAGACGACGCGCCAGTCCGCGATCCGGTAGGACGCGGCGATGCTGTACAGCGACTCTCCGGCCTTGACGACATGCTGAGTCATGACACCCGCTCCTTCTGGGACTGAGCCCGCCGTCCCTGGCGCGCCAGCCCCAGGCCCAGCAGGAGCAACAGGGCCAGCGCCGCGCCCCCATCTCCGCTGGTTCCACAGGCGCATCCACCGCCCGTGCCTCCCAGTGTCCTGGCCTGTGCCTTCAGCGTGAGCGAGGCCTCCGTCGTCGTCTCTCCTCGCAGGCGCAGCTTCAGCGTTCCCTCCGCGGGGCCTCCCACCTCGCCGCGGAAGGTGACGCCCACCGTCGTCTGCGCTCCCGGCGCCAGCTCCGCGTCCAGGGCGCTCGCGTCGATCTCGAACGCCGGATTGCTGTTCGACACCACGCTCAACCTCGCCGGCGACGCGGACTGGTTGGTGAGCGTCACCGTGCGCGGCGTGCTGGTTGCGCCAATGTCCACCCAGCCCAGGTCCAGCTCCATGGGCTCGATGGTCAGGAAGCTGGCCACCGAGATGCCCGACAGGGCCACCAGCGCCGCGCGCTCCTGGTCCTTCGTGCCCAGCACCAGCGTCGCCTTCGACGCGCCAATCACTGACGTGTCGTACTTCAGATCCAGCGTCAGCGAGTCACCCTGCGGTAGCGCGCGGCCCTCCGCGCCCAGGACGGGAGACACCACCACGAAGTTCGTGGCCTGGGGTCCCTCCACCTTGGGAGGCATCACCACCAACTCCTGGGTGGTGTCGTTGGTGAGCACCACCTTGGTCGTCGCCGGCTCCGACTGACGCACGGTGCCGAAGTCCACCGTGCGATTGAGCGCCCGGAACACCGTGGAGAGCCCCCGGCCCGACAGCGACACCTGCGCCTCCGGCGACTCCAGGTCGTTCGTCACCACCAGGAGGTTGGCCTTGGACGTGACGTCCGGACGGGGGACGTACTTGACGAAGACGTCCTTCGATTCCTGGGCTGCCAGCGTGAAGGGGAGCGTGGGCGCCGAATCCAGGCTGAAGTGCGAGGGCTCGGAGTTCTCCGAAGCGGCGATGATCTCCAGCCCACGCACCACCAGCGGCTGGAGGGACTCGTTGGTGAGCTTCACGAAGCGGATCGCCGAGGCGGAAGACTCGGCCACCCGGGCGCCAAACTCGAGCGTGGGAGTGGACAGGCTGAGCTGGCTCGTCCGGCCCTGGCCCCCCAGCTTCACGAGCATGGTGCTCGCCTGGCTGTCTTCGGAGGTGATGCGCAGGTCCGCGTTGAAGCGCCGCTGGGCGTCAGGACGGAACTGGATCGACACATCCAGGCTTCCTCCCGGGGTCAGCGCCAGGGGCAGCGTTGGCTTCTGCAGGATGAACACTCTCGCATCCTCCGCCTCCAGCGAGATCTCCTTCACGGTGAGCGTGTTGGCTTCCGAGCCGCTCCCGGCGTCCGGGGACCCAGCTGGCGCAACATGCGTCAGCCTCAGTCCAATGCCTTCCGAGGTCGCGTTCACCCGGGTTCCTCCAAAGTCCAGAGAACCGTCGAAGGCCTGGCCGTCACGGCGCGCCACCGCGAGCCTTGCCAGCGTGGCCGTTCCCTGAAGGGTGAGCTCCAGCGGAAGCTGGGAGGACGCCTCCACCCGCACCGTGGCCTTGGCCGTCCGGAGTCCGCCCGTCGACCCCTGCGGAGTGAAACGGAGTTTCACCGTGGCACTGCCATTCGCGGGCACCTTGGGCAGGGTCTCCTGCACGGAGAACTCCGAGTTCCCCGCTGGGATCGTCACGGAAATGTTCGCGTCGGTGATACCGGTGTTGTTCACCGTCACCGTCTTTTCCAGGGACGAGCCGAAGTTCACGCGCCCGAAGTCGAGGGTAGAGGGCGACAGACTCACGCCACCCACTCCATCCACGATCAGCTTCACGACGGTGGACGACGGATCCGCGTTGCTGGAGATGACCAGGTTGCGCTCGATCTTGAGGAGCTGGGTGGGCTTCGCGGTGACGTAGAAGGCATGCGCGGCGCCGGGCTCCACCGTGAAGGCGGGCACGACGGGACTCAGGGTGGAGGGGCAAACCGCGGTCTTCTGCGTGTCCACGCGCAGGCAGAATTGATCCGGAACGGACACGGAGTAGATCACCAGCGGGGCCTTGCCTTCGTTCTTCACCACCACCGGCTGGGGATCCCCTTCGACCGTGATGGCTTGAGGCGCGAATTCGGGTGCGCCAGCGGGCAGGGCCAACACGGGGATGGTGCCCCGGCCAGAGACCGTGATGATCTGGTCCGTGCTTTCGTTCGAATTGCTCAGCACGTGCACGGTGCCCGTCACGTCCTGCGCGGACTCGGGACGGAATGTGACATCGAGCTGAACGGGAAAATTTCGCTCAACGGTCACGGGGAACTGCTGGTTGTTCTGCAGTCTGGCTGTGAAGGGACCGCTTCCCGTCGCATTGGTGATGGTGAGGGGGGCGGAGCCGATGTTCGACAAGGTGACGGTCTGGGTGCTGGAGTTCAGCCGGGGGATGTCATTGAAGACAAGTTGATTCTTGTTCATCTGCAGCTGCGCGACCGCGGCGACGCCGGACAGCTTGACTTTCAGCTTGGCCGTGGCCGGCGTCTTCGTAGCGAGTTCGAGGTCGCCAAAGTAGTTGCCCGGGCGCTGGGGAACGAACGTGATTTCGATCTTGCGCCTGCCACCCACCGGGATGGCGGAGTTGGACCCGCCAATCAGGTCGATGTTGAAGGTTCCAACGCTGGTGGCCACCTCCTCCAGGTCCACCTCCACCTCTCCCGTGTTGATGATGTCCACGGGCAGCATGAGCGAGCCTCCTGGCTGCGTGGCGGGGAAATCCACGGTGGCCAACGACGTGGAGAATTTGGCCTCCGCGCCAATCCCCTTCAGCTTGAAGCTGCGCTTCGTCTCGATATTGCTGAGAGTCCCCCGGTAGGTGATCTCCAGGCTGGCTTCGTACTCCTGGTCCTCGATGTTGGGAGTGAACGTCACCCGGAAGGGCTGGGGCCGTTTCGCACCCTTCTCGAGCACGGGCTCGGAGCTGGTGACGTTATCCACCGAGAACGCCGTGCCGGACGGCTCGATGTGGACATCGGTGACCTTCAGCGGCTCGGACGCGCTGCTGCTGTTGCTCACGTTGAGGCTGAGGTTGACGTGGGTGCTCCGGTCCTGCTTGTGACCGAAGTTGATGTCGGGCACGGTGAAGATGGCGTTGGGGCCATTGGAGTTGCCCTTTACAACGAGCACGGGTGGCAGTTGCTGGTTGTTCGTGGTGAAGAAAAGCAGCCGCGCCTCCAGGTCGCCCGTGCTGGTCATGGGACGGAAGAGCACCTTCACCTTGGTTTCCCCGCCCGGTTGCAGGGTCTGGGCCGGGAAGTCGACGACCTGGAACAAGGTGTTGTTGTTCTCCGTGGTGACCTTCGACAGGAACAGCGCCTGGTTGCCGCTGTTGCGCACGGTCGCTTCCTTCGTGGACTCGCCTCCGGGGGCCACGTTGGGCATCACCAGCGGATTGGTGACCAGGGTCAGCTCCGCAGCGAACGCCTGGCCGGTGAGAGCCACGGGGGGCACGGGCTGCGAGGCGTCTGATTGAAGTTGGAGCGTCTTGGAATAGGCGCCCGAAGTGGTCGCGGCGAAGGTCACCGTCACCGGGGCGGTCCCGCCGTTCCTCGCGACGGTCAGGCCTTCCGCCGGAATGCCGGAGATCGTGAAGGGGGCCAGGAGCCCAGCTGACACGGGGAACACCTTGATGGGCCAGTTGGTGTTGTTCGAGAGGATGACCTGCTGGGGCTCGGGCTGCTCGCCGACGGTGTAAGCAGGGAAGGTCAGTGTGCTCGTGCTGACTCCCAGCGACGTCTTGCGCGCGGTGCCATGGAGGGGCACGTTGGACACGCAGGTCGTGGTGGGCGACGTGCCGAACGTGAGCACGCCATCCACGGCGCCGCTCTCATTGGCGCCGGGGTTGAAGGTGACGAAGAGTTCACGTCCCGCGGAGCCCGGTGCCAGGGTGAACGGCGCGGTGGGGCTCACGGAATAGGCGCTGCTGCCCATCGTTACCGAAGGCGTCACCGTCAGCGCGACCGTCCCCGTGTTGGTCACCGTCACCTTCTTCTGCTCACTCCCCACGTCTCCTGCCTCCTGTTCGGCGAACTCGAACGAAAGGGGGACGATGCCCAGGCAGACATTGCCCGGCGTCTTGGTTCCGGACAGAGAGAGTTCGGGGGCGGCGGGGTCGTTGCTGGTGAACGTGAGCTTGCCGGTCGTGGCGCTCGTCTGCGTCGGGCGGAACGTCAGCTGGAGGCGCTGGGTGTCTCCGGGCGCGAGGTTGAAGGGGCCCGAGGGATTCACCCGGAAGGGGGAGTCCTGTGGCAGCGTCAGTGCGGTCACCGTGAGCAGGCTGTCTCCGCCGTTCTTGACCGTGACCTCCTGGGGCGCGCTGTCGGTGTCGAAAGGCGTCTGCTCGAAGGCCAGCGTGGTGCGGCTCAAGACGAGCTTCGGGCTGGACGGAGTCGTGCCTGAGAGCGTTACGGATTGATCCGCGACATTGCTCTTGAAGACCAGGGTGTCGGAGGGAGTCCCGGTCGGACGCGGTCGGAACGTCACCTTCAGGCGTTGGGTTCCTCCGGGGGCGATGCTGAAGGGGGCCGCGGTATCGACCCGGAAGAAGGAGTTCTGGGCCAACGCCAGTTGGGTCACGGTGAGCACACTGCCGCCTTCGTTCCGGACCGTGACCTCCTGGGAGGCACTGTCGGTGTCCAGGGGCGTCTGCGGGAAGACCAACGCGGTGAGGCTCAGCACGAGCTTGGGCGGGATGACCGCGGGCGTGGCGCCAGACAGGGAGACGCCTGGCACGTCAGTGCCGTCGATGGTGAAGGCGAGGGTCTCGTTCCAACTGCCCGTCACTGTTGGGCGGAACGTCAATTTCAGACGCTGGGTATCCCCGGGCGCGAGGCTGAAGGCCCCGGAGGTGTCGACGCGGAACGGTGAGTTGGCGGGCAGCTTCAACTGGGTCACGGTGAGCAGACCCCCGCCGTCGTTCCGGACCGTGACCTCCTGGATGGCGCTGTCGGTGTTCACCGGCGTCTGCTCGAAGGTCAGCGACGTGCGGCTCAAGCCGAGCTTCGGGGGAATGGCCGTCGGGGTGGCGCCAGCCAGCGTGAGGGCGGGCACGTCGGTGCCGTTGATGGTGAAGTTGAGGGTGTGGTTCCAGGTTCCCGCCACCGTGGGACGGAACGTCAACTTCAGACGTTGGGTATCTCCCTTCGCGAGACTGAAGGGACCCACGGTGTCGACGCTGAACGGTGAGTTGGCGGGCAGCTTCAACTGGCTCACCGTGAGCAGGCCGTCGCCGTCGTTCCGAACGAGGACCTCCTGGATGTCACTGGCGGTGTTCACCGGCGTCTGCGCGAAGGCCACCGCGGTGCGGCTCAAGCCGAGCTTCGGGGGGGACAGCCCCTCACCCGTGAGCAAGGCGTATGGCGGAGTGGGGCACACGGCGGACGCGGTCGTCAGGAAGAGCGCGCTCGAGCGGGGGCCCAGGTGGTCAACGGTCAGGGGGTTGAAGCTCACCTCGAGCGTCCTCGAGCTCGCGGGCGGGATGGTCACCGAGGTGTTGGACACACTGAAGGGAGCGGTGGCGGAAGGCTCCATCGTGAAGTTCGCAGTGCCCAGGTTCATCACCGTGACGCTTCTCGATGTCGAAGACCCCAATTCATGGGCTCCGAACGCCACGGACGTTTGTCCGAGGACGATCAGTGGGCCCGAGGCCTTTCCTTCAAGCTCCACGACAATCGTCGGGGCGGCTGGATCATCCGTGTGAAGCGTCAGCGTGCCGTGGAAGGTACCGGGCTGGAGCGGCGAGAATCCGAACCGCACGGTCATGGCTTCCGTGCTGCTCACGGGCGTGATCGGGACGGAGCAGTTGGTTTCACAGCGGTTGGCCGCCGTGTCGTACAGGCCGTTGAAGGTGAAGGCCCCGGTGACGCTCACCCGGTAGATCGTGAGCGCCGTGCTGCCGGTGTTGAACAGCTTGATGGAGTCCTGCTGAGGCGAACAGGAAGGCTGTTCGCCGAAGTCGATGGAGGTGTCCGACACGCTGAGCCCAGGCGTGCCAGTCGCGGGTAGCAACGCCTCGATGGGGGCCTGGGTGGTGCCGAGCTCCGGCGGTTTCTCCGATTCAGGACCGCAGGCAGTGAGGACGCACAGTGCAGCCGTCAGGATGAGCAGGATGCGTTGCATGAGGCGACCTCAGTTCTCGGCGTGGAGGGCCGGGGCCTTGGCGGTGGAGGAGGG
>NZ_RAWF01000247.1:0-15032 GCF_003612075.1 Corallococcus sp. CA041A | reverse complement strand
AGCAGTTGGAGGAGCGCATCCTGCTCATCGCCGAGGTGACGGCCCGCTCACGCCAGCAGCGCCGAGAGCGCGAACGGCGGAAACGTGAGGCTTCCCTCGGGAGTGGCGGCTAAACCGGAAGCGGATGCCCACGGACAGGACGCTTCCGGACGGAAGTCCACACAGGCTGTATGTGTTTGATGAGACGGATTTGACTGGCGCTGCCCATAGGCAACGGCCCCCCCGACCCACAAGACTCCGGAGTCGAAGTCCCAGCATCCTCCAAAGTCAACGGCCTGAAAGCTGTCCCAGAGGGAAGGCGCCCTGATCAGAAGAACAGGCGGAGCAGGTCGTATCGCGTCTCCGCGCCCAGCTTCCGGAGCAGGTTGGCCTGGTGGAATTTCACAGTGCGCTCGGTAATCCCTAACACGGTCGAGATGTCGGTCGGCGAGCGGCCGAGCGCGAGATATCGCAACACATCGCCTTCCCGCTCGGACAGCCGCGCGGCGTTGGCCATGCGCCGCACCTTCGCCTCGAAGAGGCCGCTGAGTGTTTCATCACCGATGGTGTGGACGCTGACACGCGCGGTGTCAGCGCCCGTGGGCGTGGCGGTGACGACCTCGTAGCCCTCCGCATGCTCGGAAGCCTGCCGCACGATGGTGTGCGGCCAGGAGGTAGGCGCGGCCATCGTCAGCGGGCAGTCCAGGCAGGGCGCGTCGCGGTGCGCGAAGGCGCCGAAGCACGGCCGGCCCACCAGCTCCTCCTGCCGCGCCTCCCCGGACGTCCACACCGCCTTGATCGTCCCGAATGACGACAGCTCGGTGGAGATTTCGTAGCTCAGGTCCCGGCGAGGCCCGTGGTCCCGGGCCGGCTCCGGGACGAAGGTGCGCTCGGGGACGAAGAGGGGCGGAGCGGTGCGCGTGACGATGGCCACCAGCCGCAGGGGAGGGCGGCCCACGGCGGCCACGTCCAGCTCCACCGGCAGCCGCTCGCCGTCGCGCGTGAGCACCTCTGTCTCCATCCGCGTCTCGGCGCTGGTGAAGATGGCCCGCAGCGCTTGTCCCACCTCGCGTCCGTGCTCGCTCGGCGTGCAGACATCCGTCCAGCGGCGCCCCAACAACTCCTCGCGGGGCCGGCCCAGGAGCGACGTGAACGCGCCGTTCGCCAGCTCGATGCGGCCGCGCCGGTCCATCACGACGATGGGGCGTGTGTCCCGCTCCGCGAGCAGCGATGCGGTCAACGACCAGTCCATGAGGCCCCCCGGCCGTTGCAATCCAGTCCAAGTTTTACATAGGTAGTGCTGAATTCCTTGGTTTAAATAGCTTACAGCGAAGTGACTGCGTTTGCATTTGGACAAAGGTCCAATCACATACCGTGGTGATTGAGGGGGGACTGTCCGTGTGTGGTCGTCCGCCTGGGGAGCGTGCCGGAAACCTGGAACGTCTCCCTGAATCGGGGCAACCTGCTGCATCACCTGGGCTCGGGGATTACTCCCAGGGCTTCCCCGCCGTCCCCACCGTGGGAGAGGAGCTGCACGCATGAGCGCACCGCGACGACCCGCGCAGTTCGACCTCTTCACCGGCGCGGTGGAGGAGCCACCCGCGTCGTCGCGGCGCAGGACCCAGCCGGTGGGACCCGCCGAGCCGTCCGACAGCCTGCGCATGTTGGGCGAGCAGCTCCCGCGCGGTGTCTACCTGGGCACGTCGTCATGGACCTTCCCGGGTTGGAACGGGCTCGTCTACGACCATGAGGCCAGCACGACCCAGCTGGCGCGCGAGGGCCTGGCTGCCTACGCGCACCACCCGGTGCTGCGCACGGTCGGCATCGACCGGACGTTCTACGCACCGGTGCCAGCCACGACCTTCGCTGAGTACGCGCAGCAGGTGCCGGACGGCTTCCGCTTCCTGGTGAAGGCCCACGAGGCCTGCACGTTGGCGCGCTTCCCCGTGCACGAGCGCTATGGCGCGCACCGGGGGCAGGTGAACGAGCGCTTCCTCCAGGCGGCCTACGCCGTGGACCACGTGGTGGCGCCGTTCCTGGAAGGGCTGGGCGACAAGGCCGGACCGCTCGTCTTCCAGTTCCCACCGCAGGACCCCGCGGCGCTGGGTGGCGCGGGCCGCTTCGTGGAGCGGCTGCACGCGTTCTTCTCCGCGCTGCCCCGGGGGCCGCTGTACGCGGTGGAGGTGCGCAACGAGGAGCTGCTCACGGAGGGCTTCGCGCAAGCGCTCGCGGACACGGGCGTGAGCCCGGTGCTCGCGGTATGGGCCCACATGCCGCCCGTCGCGCGGCAGGCGAAGCTCACGCGCGCGTTCGAGGCCCGCGCCGTGGTGGTGCGATGGATGCTTCCGCCGAACCTCGGCTACGAGGAGGCCTACGCCCGCTACGCGCCGTTCAACCGGCTGGTGGACGAGGACGTGGGCACCCGCGACGTGCTGGCCCGTGTGTGCATGGCGGCGGTGCGGCGCGACCGTCCCGTCTTCGTGACCATCAACAACAAGGCGGAAGGCAGCGCCCCGCTGTCCGCCGTCCGGCTCGCGGAACGCGTCGTGTCACACAAGGAGGAGGGCGGCCAGAGAGGCGCCGTTCACGCAACATGACTTGCGCGCGAGCACGGCGCTTGCTTACGTGAATGCTCATGATGGTGATGACCCTGGCCGCGCTGTTGATGCAGATGACCGCCTCCGGTGGAGCCGGCTCGGAGGGCAAGCGTGCGGGCAACCATCACGACCCGGCTGGCGAAAGCCACCCGCGAGCGGTGAAGGAGGACATCACCTCGCTCAAGGGGGAGATCACCAGCCTCAAGGAAGAGTTCCGGCTGGCGCGCGAGCGTCAGCGCCTGGCGGCCGAGGAGAAGCAGCGCCAGGAGGAGGCACGCTACGGTGTCACGCCGAAAGCCACTCCCGCCCCTGCCGCCGGAGGGTCCGGAGCCTCCGCCCACGCCAGATGAGCTGGGAGGCGAGCTGGGAGCAGTAGAAATTCCGGTCGATGGAAACCTCGACCTGCATCTCTTCCAGCCTCGCGAGGTGAAGGAACTCGTCACCGAGTACCTCTGGGCCTGCCGCCAGAAGGGCGTGCTCGACGTGCGCATCATCCACGGCAAGGGCACGGGCGCGCTGAGGCGCACCGTGCAGTCCCTGCTGCCCACGTTGCCGGAAGTGGAAGGCTTCCAGACAGCCTCCGAAGCGGACGGAGGTTGGGGCGCGACGTGGGTGCGGCTCAAGCCCCTGTGACGGGGCTCAGGACAGCCAGAAGTACGCGGAGGCGATGAGGGTGCGCTTCTCCGTCACGCGCGCCTTGTTGGCCAGCTCCGCCATCTGCCGGTCCTTGGAGGCGTAGCGCTTCTCCTCCTCGTTGCGCAGCGACGCCAGCTTGCGGCGGTAGTCGCGCTCCTGCCGGTCCGAGTGCGCCCGGGCCTTCGCGCGCTCCGCGACGTCCTCGATGCCGGAGACTTCCTTGCGCGCGTCGAACCACGCCTGACGGGCGGACTCCACCACCTCGCGGGACTCCATCAGGCAGTCCTCGACGTAGCGGTCCGCGCGCTCCTTGGCCTTGTCCAGCTCCAACGCGTTGCGCCGCTCCGCTGCCCGAATCAGCTCATCCTTGGCGGTCATGAGCGACTGCTCTTGCATGAGCTGGACCGACACCGGCGCGGGCTGCCGGCGCTTCTCTTCCTTGGCGTCGAGCTTCGTGAAGTGGACACCGTCCGTCAGCGGCAGGGCGCGGAAGCCGCCGTCCCGGTCCTTCACCAGCACCAGGTGGACCAGCTTCTCCTCCGGCTTGAGGCCCGTCGTCTCGAACTTGTAGACGAACCACCAGCCCTCGCCGCCGGCCAGCCGCGCCAGCCGTGAGGGGAGCCCCGCGGCGTCCAGCTGCAGGTAGCTGACGGTGTCCTGGGTGCGGTCGCGCACCGCGTAGGCGGCCTTGGCCACCTGGAGCCGTCCGGAGGTGCGGCTGCCCAGCACGGAGCCGGTGAGCGCCTTCGCCTCCTGCTGGCGCTTGGCCACGACCTCCTTGGCCGCGTCTCCCGCCACGCGCAGCCGGCGGCGCACGTCGCCGTCGAAGCGCTCCAGCACCACCGAGCGCATCGACGTCATGCGCTGGTTGATGGTGCCCTCCAGCTCCTCGCGCAGCTTGTCGAAGGCGACGTTGATGTCCTTCGGGTCGCGGCAGGACTGGTAGATGTCCAGCACGCGACGCTCGAAGTCGACGCCGCTCTCCAGCGCGCCCAGGATTTCGTCGGACGCGCCGAACACGCCGTCGAAGAGGTTGAGCTTCTTCTCCAGCAGCTCGAACAGGCGCGCGTCCGCCGCGTTCTGCCGGTTGAGGAAGTTCACCACCAGCACGTCGCGCTGCTGGCCGTAGCGGTGGCACCGGCCGATGCGCTGCTCCACGCGCTGCGGGTTCCACGGCAAATCGTAGTTCACCACCAGGTTGCAGAACTGGAGGTTGAGGCCTTCGGCACCGGCCTCCGTGCAGATGAGGATCTGCGTCTTGTGGCGGAACTCCTCCACCAGCGCCCGGCGCTCCTCGGGCGTGCCGCCGGCGTCGCCGGACAGGAGCGAAATCTTGTCCTTGTAGCCGTGCTCCGACAGCAGCCTGAAGAGGTACTGCTGCGTGCGCTTGGACTCCGTGAAGATGAGCGCCTTCTCCGGCCAGGAGTGCGTGCGCATCACCGCGAAGGTGCGGTCCAGGGCGCGCTTGAGCGCCTCACCCTTGGCGTTGATGCGGATGGAGTCCGCGAGGTCCGCGTACTGACGCAGCTCCCAGACCTCCTGCTCCAGCGTGCGGACCTGGGGCGCCTTGGCGGGGTCGTCGGACCACTCCTCGCCTTCCTCCACGAACTGCTTGGCCTCTTCCGGCTCGAAGAGCGACAGGGCCTGCTGTCCCAGCCGCGCGGCCGACAGGCGCTTCTCCAGGTTCTCAGACAGCCGCCGCAGCGTGGGCGCGATGGCGAACGTGGAGGAGGCCAGCAGCTTGCGGTAGCACAGCGTCAGGAGCGTCTTCTTGCCCGGCTCGATGGCCGCGGCCTCCGAGCGCTGCAGGTACTCACTGACCTTCTCGTAGAGGTCGTGCTCCTCGGGGGAGGGGAGGAAGTCCTCCACGATGCTGCGGCGGTTGGTGTAGCGCACGTACTCGCGCACCTGACGGCGCAGCGTGCGTTGCACCACCGGGGCCAGCCGCTCCTTGAGCTCGCACGCGGCGGCCTCCGTCATGCCGCCGCCCTCGTCGGCGCGGTAGCGGCTGCGGAAGGCGTGCTCGGGGCCCAGGATCTGCTCGTCCAAGAGCGACATCAGGCCGAACAGCTCCATCAGGTCGTTCTGGAGCGGGGTGGCGGTGAGCAGCAGCTTGGGGCGGCCCGCGAGCGACGCGCGCAGCGCCTGGCCCGTCTTGTTGTTGGGCCGGTGCGCGTTCCGGAGCCGGTGGGCCTCATCGATGATGATCAGGTCCCACGGAATCTCTGACACGAGCGCGGAGCGGTTCGCCGCGAACGGGTGCGAGCAGATGACGGGGAAGGGCTGATCGAAGCAGTTGTTGTGCTTCTTCACGTCGCGGCCGTCGACGAGGACGCTGTCCAGGTCGAACTTCTCGCGCAATTCGGCGTTCCACTGCGCGCGCAGCACGGCGGGGGCGAGGATGAGGATGCGGTTCTTTCCCTCCGCCATGAGCTGGGCGATGACGAGGCCCGCCTCGATGGTCTTCCCCAGGCCCACCTCGTCCGCGAGCATGCAGCCGCCGCGCGACAGCGCGTCCAGCGCGAACATCGCCGCTTCGACCTGATGCGGGTTGAGGTCCACCTTCGCTTCGGCCAGCGCGTTCGCCAGCCGCTGCTGCGTGTCACCGCTGCGCGCGAGCAACTCCTCGGCGAGGAGCCGCTCGTGGAAGGGCGTCAGCCCCGCCTCCACCAGCTCCTCCGCGGCACGGGCCGCGATGGCCGCGGCGTCTGCTTCCACTTCCAGCTTCAAACCCCTCGCTACCTCCGCCAAGTCCCGCCTCCCGTCCGGTTTGGAGCGTGCGCGCGTGCGCGCGAACAGTTGAGGCGCGCCATTGTGGGCAGCGATCGCCATCTGTAAAGGGGGTCCTCCCCGAGGCCGAAAACTCGGCCTCCGCGCGATTGGCAAGCATGGTGTTCGGCGGAACGACACATGCGCGCGCGAGCGTTGGAATGTCTCAAAGGGCTTGACGAATGCGTCGTGAGCGCTCAGAGCCGCCCGCGCGCCTTCACGTCCAGGTACACGTTGAGTGCAGCGGCGCCGAATCCGCGTGCCGGTGCGCGCACCACCAGCGCTCCCGCGTCACGCAGCGTGGTGGCGGTGCGGCGGTACTCGGACTCCATGCGGGAGGCGGCCTGCCGCGCGTAGGCGGACGTCGCGTCGCCGGGCACGTCGGTGGCGGCGGCCTCCAGGTCCTCGTCCAGCAGCGACGCGACGACGGGCAGGTGCCGGGGGCGCAGGGCCAGTGTGCGCGTGAGGAGCGCGGAGGACGCGTCTGGATCCACCAGGTCGGTGAAGAGCACCACCAGCGCGCGGCGCGTCTGGCGGGCGAAGGCGAAGTCGAACGCGCGGCCGTAGTCGCTCTCCTCCAGGCCGGCCTCCGCGCGGTAGAGGGACTCGGTGATGAGGCGCAGGTGCTCCGCGCCCTTGCGCGGGGGCAGGAAGGTGCGCACGTCGCTGGCGAACGCGAGCACGCCCACGACGTCGCCCGCGTCCAGGCTCACGCGGGCCAGCCGCAGCGCCGCGTCCACCGCGTGGTCCAGCTTCCGGCGCCCCTGCACCCGGCCCGCCATGTGACGGCCGCAGTCCAGGAGCAACAGCACCGGCTGGTTGCGCTCCGGCTGCCACGTGCGCACCAGCGTGTGGCCGTGGCGCGCGGAGGACTTCCAGTCGATGTGCCGGTAGTCGTCGCCGGGGCGGTACTCGCGCAGCGATTCGAACTCGCGGCCCTCCACGGACTTGCGCAGGAGCGTGCGCGCGGACACGGCCTCCGATGCGCGCGCCAGCGTCAGTGCTTCGCGAGAGAGGGCGCGGAGGTCCGGATACACCTTCACGTCCTGGCCCGCGGGCAGCCGCACCTGCCGCGAGCACAGGCCCAGGGGCCCCATCAGGCGCAGGTTCACGTCACCGAAGCGCGCGTCGCCCCGGGAGGGAGGGTGCACGCGGTACGTCAGCCGCGTGGTGTCTCCCGGCTCCAGCGTGAAGGGCTGACGGTGGCCGTGGCTCTCCACGTCCAGGGGCGGCTCGTCGCGCAGCTCACCGCGCACGGGCCTGTCCGTTCGCGAACGCAGCTCCCAGCGCACGGTGTTGTCCACGCCGGAGGAGAGGATGGGCTCCACCTCGCGGCGTGCGTCGACGTCACGGGCATGCGGCGCGCGCAGGAAGTCCACCGCGCACAGGAGCAGGACGGCCACGTCCACCGCGAGTGCCAGCCATCCGAAGGCGGGGCTCGCCACCGCGAGCGCGGCGGGCACCAGCGCTCCGGCGAACAGCGCCACGGCGAGGCCGCTGGGGACGGGGCGCCCGAGGCTCACCGGGGCACTCGCACCCGTTCGAGCATCTGCCTCAGCACGTCGTCCGCGGTGACGCCCTCCACCTCCGCCTCGGCCTTGAGCAGGAGGCGGTGGTTGAGGACGCTGGGCGTGACGGACTTCACGTCATCAGGCGTGACGAAGTCGGTGCCCCGGAGCGCCGCGTGCGCCTTGGACGCCGCGAGCAGGGCCTGCGCGGCGCGGGGGCTCGCGCCCAGCCGCACGCGGGGGTGTGCACGGGTGTCGCGCACGAGCTGCACCACGTACTGGAGGATGGAGTCGTCACACGCGACGCGCGCGGCGCGGTCCTGCAGCTCCATCAGCGTTGCAGCGTCCAGCACGCGGGACACGGCGGGTGGCCGGCCCTCGCGCTGGTGGAAGGCGCGCAGGAGCGAGGTTTCGGCGTCGCCGTCCGGGTAGCCCACGCGCACGCGCATGAGGAAGCGATCCAGCTGCGCCTCGGGGAGGGGATAGGTGCCCTCCAGCTCCAGCGGGTTCTGCGTGGCGACGACGAAGAAGTGCGGCGGCAGCGCGTGGGTGACGCCGTCGATGGTGACCTGCCGCTCCTCCATGGCCTCCAGGAGCGCCGCCTGCGTCTTGGGCGGCGTGCGGTTGATTTCATCCGCGACCAGGACCTCCGTGAAGACGGGGCCCTTCATCAGGCGGAAGGTCTGCTCCTGCGGCTGGAAGACGTTGGTGCCCAGGATGTCCGCGGGCATCAGGTCCGGGGTGAACTGCACGCGGGAGAAGGACAGGCCCAGCGCCCCCGCCATGCTGCGCGCGGTGAGCGTCTTGGCGACCCCGGGCACGCCCTCCAGCAGCACGTGGCCGCGCGCGAGGAAGGCCGTCACCAGGTCGGCCAGCACGCGGGGCTGGCCCACGACGGCCGAGCCCAGCGCGTCGAGGAGGCGGGAGAGGGGCGTGGCGTCGGACATGGTGGCGGGCGACGGTAGCCCGCCTCACGTCCGGCGCGGCAGCGAAATCCTCGGGCCTACTCCTGGCGCTTCAGGCCCATCAGGGTGCCCAGCACCGCGATGACGCCGCCGAGGATGCCCAGGAAACAGCCGATGCTCGGCGACGAGTTCATCATCTCCGCGTTGCCCATGGGCGACGGCACGAGGGTGGTGTCCGAGGAGAGCTTCAGGAACACCAGCGACCAGACGAGGGTCACCACGCTGCAGACCATCTGCGCGCCCCACGGCAGCATGGGGTTCACCCAGGTCATCACCTCCCGCGCCCGCAGGCCCACGAAGACCATGGTCGCGACGGCGAAGATGAAGGAGATGAACCCCAGGCTGATGAGGCCCAGGAAGTCGCCGCCCTCCGCCGTCTCCTTCCACGGAATGAAGCAGGAGAGCACCACCAGCGCCGCGCCCCAGAACGCGATGCGGTCGCCGCCTTGCAGCTCGCCCAGGAACGAGCGCGCGTCGTCCAGCAGCACCTCCGGATCATCGATGGGCGAGCGAGAGGACTCCAGCTCACGGGCCTCGCGGGACCAGGGATCCGCCACCGCGTCGCCGGCGTCGTCCTCATCCTCCTCGACGGGAGCGGGCGCCGGGGCGCGGCGGGCCGACGCACGGGCGGGAGCGGCCTTGGCGGCGCCACCGCCCCGGGCGGGAGGAGCGGCACGTTGGGCCTTCTCCCGGGCGATGTCGTCCATGCTCCGCACGTTGGTGGCGTCGTCGCTCGGCGGCGGCGCGGCGGGGCGGGCGCCCGTCCTGGCGCGGGCCGGGGCAGGGCGTGCGCGAGGCTCCGGAGCGGCGCGGGCCGGAGGGGGCCGCGAGCGCGGCGGCGGCCGGACTCCGGTGCTCTCGTCATCGCCGCCAGAGTCCCCCTCATCCCCGGCTCCCCCGAGGAAGGACTCGTCGATGATGTGGTCGCAGTGGGGGCAGATGGCGGTGTCTTCCGCGACCTTGCGATTACAGCCTGGGCAGTTCAGGGCCGGTGCTCCGGGAGGGGGGAAACGGCCCGATATCTTCCCGGCCCCAGCGCGCGGCTGTCAAACCCGTTCAGCGCCATAACCCCTGGATTTTCGCGGGGAATTGACCTAGCCCGTTCGAGCATGGCCCGCCTGCCCGCCGCAGTGTCCGCCGGTTTCCTCCTCGTGAGCGCCTGTGTCCGCTCGGTGCCGACGCCCGACGTGCCTCCGCCCCCGGTCGAGCCCTCGAAGGCCATCGCGCAGATCCAGGACTGGGAGGACCGCCGCTCCCTGGGAGGCGGGGACCTGGTGCGGTTCGCCACCTCCGCGCCGGATTGGGCCGTGCGCGTGCGCGCCCTCCGGGCCCTGGCGCGGATCCAGGACGTGGAGACGCTGGAGGCCGTCCTCGCCGGGCTGACGGCGCGGCGCACTGCCGTGCGCGACGAGGCCGCCTTCGCGGCGGGTGAGCTGGCGCAGTCGTGGGAGCCGCTTCCGGAGGCCGCACGGACGGCGCTCACGGAAGCGCTGGTGCGCGCCGAGGCCTCGGAAGCCTACGCCCGGGTGCACGACACGCTGCTGGAGTCCCTGGGCAAGCTGGCCACGCCTGGCGCCGTGGAGGTGCTGACGGCCCGGCTGTCTCCGGCCAATGGCCCCTGGTCCGAGGCGGCGGCGACGGCGTTGGGCGTGGCTGCGCGCAAGGCCGGACCCGCGGCCGTGGCGAACGTCCCCCTGGAGACGATCCGCGCGCTGCTGGATCCCCGCTTGCGGAGCGAAGTGAACGTCGCCGGGGCGTACCTTCTGGCTGCGTCGAAGCGGCTGGACGGCGTGGATGCGCTCCGCTCCTGCGTTGCCAATTCGATACCGGATGTGATGGCCCCGTGCGTGAAGAGCCTGGGCGACCTGGGCAGCCCGCGGGACGCGCTGGCGCTGAACCTGATGTTGGGCGAAGCCACGTCCCGCGCGTCGGCGGAGGTGGCGCGTGCGCTGGCGAAGCTCGCCGCGAAGTGCGAGGCCGGCTCACCCTGTGCCCCGCTGAGCGCACTGGAAGGCCAGTCGCACCTGGCGAAGCAGGTGGCGGAGGGGAAGGCGGCGAAAGGCCACGTGTTGCTGGCGGTGGCGCAGCAGGGACTTCCGCTCCAGGGCCGGCCGGTGTTGTCGCGCATGAGGAGTGCGCTGGCGGAAGCAGACCGCACCGCCGTGTCCGACGAAGCCCACACGGACCTCGCCTGGCTGGACTGCCGGTTCGCGGCGGCGATGGACCGACAGCTGGGCACTCTGGAGCAGGTCCTCCAGTGCGGCTACGGCCGCGTCCCCGAAGCCCGATGGCTCGCGCTGGGACTGCACGAGGTGGCGCAGTTCAAGGGGCAGCCCACCGGCGCTGCGTTCGCGGTGCCCTACCTGGACCACGTGAGCCCCATCGTGCGCGGCGCCGCGCTGGACGCACTCGCTGAACGCCCCGTGCCCGAAGCGCTGGCGCCCATTCGCGCGCTCATCGGAGGAGGGGACGCGGTGGTGGCGGGACTGGCCGCGTCCGCCGCCGGCAAGCTGAAGGACGCCGAAGCCCTGCCCGCGCTGGAGGCCCTGGCCGACCGCGTCCCCAAGGAGCCGGACCTGGCGGAGGCGGTGGCCGGCGCGCTCGTCGTGTTGAAGGGCCTCGCGGCGGAACCCCGCCTGCGCGAATGGCTGACCCATCCACACGCCAACGTGCGCCGGATCGCGGCCGAGTCCCTCACCACGCTCACGGGAGCGCCGGTCCGCTCTCCCCGCGTGGAGCTGCCTCCGGAGACGTACCGTCCGCCGGCCGCGCCCCCGGGCACGACGCTCACGCTGCGCACGCGCAAGGGCGACATCACCGTCCTGTTGGATCCGGATGCGCCGCTTACGGGCGGCAACCTGATGGCGCTCGCGAAGCAGGGCTACTTCCGGGGCATCACCTTCCACCGCGTGGTGCCGGACTTCGTCGCGCAGGGCGGAGACCCGCGCGGAGACGGGGAGGGTGGGCCTGGCTATTCCATCCGCTGCGAGATGACGCGCCGCCCGTATGCGCGAGGCACCGTGGGGATGGCGCTGTCGGGCAAGGACACTGGCGGCAGCCAGTTCTTCTTCACCCACTCACCGCAGCCGCACCTGGACGGCCGCTACACGGCCTTTGGTGAAGTGATTCAAGGCATGGACGTGGTGGACGCGCTGCTGGAGGGCACGATCATCGACGAGGTCATCGTTGGCTTCCGCGCCCCCTGAAGCAGGACCCTCGCGCGTCAGGCCCCGGCGGCGCGCGCGGGCACCGGCTCGCCCTGGGCGTTGAGGTTCGCGCCCGTCCAGCGGTGGCTCTCCGCTTCCTCCATCGTCTCCACCTCACGGCGGATGCGGGCCCACTCCGTCTCCGGCAGGCCGAGGAACGCCTCCGCGAGCATCGGGTCGAACTGCGTGCCAGCGCAGCGGCGGACCTCGTCGCGCGCCACGCTCATGGGGCGCCCCTTGCGATAGGGCCGGTCGGAGGTGATGGCGTCCAGCGTGTCCACGAGGCAGAAGATGCGCGCCCCGATGACGATCTCCTCGCCCTTGAGCCCCAGCGGGTAGCCCTTGCCGTCCCAGCGCTCCTGGTGCTGCAGGACGATGAGCGCCGCCTCGTGCAGGTAGGGCATCTTCGCCAGCATCCGGTAGCCGAACTCCGGGTGCAGCTTCATCTCCACCCATTCCTCCGGCGTGAGCGGCCCGGGCTTGAGCAGGATGGAGTCCCGCACGCCAATCTTCCCGATGTCGTGCAGGAGCGCGCCCTGCTCCACCACGTCCAGCGCCGGTCCGGTGAGGCCGATCTCCTGCGCCAGCCGCCGCGCGTACAGCGACACGCGCCGCGAGTGCCACTGCGTCTCCGTGTCGCGGTAGTCCAGCGCGCTGATGAGCCCGTCCAGAAGCCCCGTGGTGCGCTCGATGACCCGGCGCTCCAGTCCCTCGTTGATGGCCAGGAGCTCCGCGTTCTTCTCCGCGACCTCGCGTGTCAGCCGCTCGTTGGTGGCCACCAGCCGGTGGTGCTCGAAGGCCTGCCGGATGCTGCTGGTCAGGTCGCTCAGCGACCACGGCTTGCCCAGGAGCCGGAAGACCTCGCCCCGGTTCACCGCCTCCGACGCCGTCTTGAAGTCCGCCGCCGCCGTCAGCATCAGCCGCACCGCGCGAGGGTTCTTCTCCCGGAGCGCTGACAACAGCTCGATGCCGTTGAGGTACGGCATCATGAAGTCCGTGAGGACGACGTCGAATCCCTGCTCCCGCGCCGCCACCACCGGGTCGCTGTGTGTCACGACCTCGTAACCCTCCGCCTGGAGGATCCGGGACAGCGCGGCGAGGATGAGCACGTCGTCGTCCACCACGAGGATTCGGGCCATGGGCTGATACGCTCCGAGCGAGTGGGCTGCGTTTTTCTCAGACTCTTATAGCCGGTCCACAGACGGCCAGACAGGCCCCCCCAAGCTTTCCAGTACCGCCAAACTACTGGAATTCTTGAGGTTTCCCTGAAACCGGTGGTCGCTGGATTCCACGTCCTGCTTGCCTGCCCGTCGAGCCGTGTTCTATGGTGGCCGCCTACCCAACGTAAATGGCTGTAACCCCTTGGAATTCGGGAGCAATCTCCGATGGCTAGAGCCCCTGATGGGCCGGTGCCGGTGGTGGTGATGGGGCTGGGGTTTATCGGGCAGGAGATTGCCAGGGCAGCCCTGTCGTCCACCGAAGTGGAGTTGATGGGCGCGGTGGACTCGCAGCCCTCCCTGGTGGGTCGTCCCCTGGGCGACGTGCTGGGACTGGCCGGGCCGCGCTTCAAGGTCGCGGACTCGCTGGAGCGCGCCGTGGGGCGCCGCAAGGGCGTGGTGGTGCTGCACGCCACCAGCTCGCGGCTCTCCCAGGTGATGGACCAGCTGCTGGACGCGCTGAAGCTGGGCCTGCCGGTGGCCAGCACCTGCGAGGAGCTGGCGTTCCCGCACCTCAAGTACCCGGAGCTGGCGGAGAAGCTGGAGCGCGCCGCGGAGAAGGCGGGCGTCGCCATCGTGGGCACGGGCGTGAACCCGGGCTTCGTCCTGGACCGCCTGGTGGCCACCGCCGGTCAGGTGTGCGGCCCCGTGCGCAAGGTGCTGGCCAGCCGCGTGGTGGACGCGCGCACGCGCCGTGAGGCCCTGCAGCGCAAGGTGGGCGCGGGCCTGACGGAGGAGGAGTTCTTCGACCTGGTGGACCGCGAGGAGCTGGGCCACGTGGGGCTGGTGGAGTCCGCGGCGCTGGCGGCGGTGGGGCTGGGGCTGGACTGCGACGACTTCGAGGAGGAGGTCGCGCCCGTGTTCGCCGAGGAGGACATCACCGGCGGCGCATTTGTCGTGAAGAAAGGCCGCGTCGCGGGCATGTTCCAGTCCGTGGTGGGTTTGGAGGAGGGGCAGGAGCGGGTCCGCCTGGAGCTGACCATCGCGGTAGGGGCGGACAACCCACGGGATCGCATCGAGATCGACGCGGACCCCAGGCTGGTGCTTGAGATACCGGGGGGAGTGGCGGGCGACCGGGCCACCGCGAACGCGCTGGTGAATGCCGCGCCACGTTTGACGGCCGCGGAGGCCGGGCTCCTGACGGTGCTCGAGCTTCCGTCAGGTCGCTGAAGGTTCATCAGGAGAGGGAAATGCTGGACAAGAACGCGATTGGCCGCGCCTCGCCGCCGACGCTCAACGAGGTGGAGAAGGGCGCCATCCGGCGCTTCGCCGAGGCAATCGGCGACTACAATCCCATCTACTACGATGAGGAGTACGCCCGGGCCTCGGGCTACCCCACCATCGTCGCGCCGCCCACGTTCCCCGCGTCGTTCCATTCCGCCGCGGACCTCCGGGAGCTGTTGGGGGTGGGCATCAAGAGCCTGCTGCACGCCGAACAGGGCTTCGACTACGAGCGGCCCATCTTCGCGGGGGACCGCATCTACGTGTCCACCCGCGTGTCGGACGTCTTCGAGCGGCCGGGCATGTCCGGCAAGATGGACATCGCGGTCATCGAGGACGAAGGCCGGGACGAAGAGGGCAACCTCGTCTTCCGCGCCCGCCGGACCCTCGTGGTGCGTGCCGCCAAGGAGAACGCCTGATGCCCGCGCGCAAGCTCTACTTCGAATCCATCCGCGTCGGTGACGAGCTGCCGGCGTTGGCCAAGGCCCCGGTGGACCGCGTCCAGCTGTCGCGCTACGCGGGCGCCTCCGGCGACTACAACCCCGTGCACGTGGACGAGCTCTACGCCAAGAGCGTGGGCATGCCGTCCGTCTACGCCCCCGGCATGCTCGTCATGGGCATGTTGGGCCAGCTCATCAGCGACTGGGCCCGCGGCGGCCAGCTGCGGCGCTACAACGTCCGCTTCATCAAGATGGTGTGGCCGGGCGACACCGTGGTCTGCAAGGGCCGCGTGAGCGACCGCCACGGCTCCGGCGGCCGGTACTTCGTCGAAATCGACCTCTGGGCGGAGAACCAGAAGGGCGAGCTCGTCATGAAGGGCGGCTCGCAGATCCAGCTCTTCTACTCCCTGGAGGACGAGAACCGGCAGCGCTCCGGCCAGTCCCCCATCGTGGTGGAAGTGCCCCGCGAGAGCCTGGTCGTCCCGGCCCCCGCC
>NZ_RAWF01000246.1:0-15105 GCF_003612075.1 Corallococcus sp. CA041A | reverse complement strand
CGCTGGGCGTGGCGGCGGGGCTGGTGCTCCTGCGGCGGCGGGTGCCCGGGGCCTGGCTGGGCCTGGCGTGGCTGATACTGCCGTTGCTGCCGGCGCTGCACCTTCGCGCGCTCGGGGAGAGCGCGGTCTCCGAGCGCTACGACTACCTGCCGTCGGTGGGGTTCTGTCTGGGCGTCGCCGCGGCATGGGGCGCCTGGAGCGCCCGGGCGCGCCGCGAGGCCGCATCCTCGGGAGCCCTGGTGCCCGCGGTCGTCGCGGGCGCGGTGCTGCTGGCCGCCACCGCGCGCGCCGCGACGCAGGTGGGCGTCTGGCAGGACGAGGTGAGCCTGTGGGCGAATGCCGTGGAGGTGAGCCCGGACGCGCCCTCGCCGCACTACCAGTTGGGGAGTGCCCTCCTGCGCGAGGAACGCGTGGACGAAGCCCTGCCCGCGCTGGAGCACGCGGTGAGGCTGCGGCCCCATGACGCCCTCGCCGTGGACGCCCTGGCCCGGGGCCTGCTCAAGGCGGGGCAGCCCGCCCGGGCCCGGGAGCTGTTGGAGGCCGCGCTCGTCGGGATGCCGGAACAATCCGGCCTCCATTACCGGCTGGGCGAGGCCCTGCGGGCCCTGGGCGAGGATGAAGCCGCGGCGCGCGCCTTGCGGCAGGCGGCGACCCTCGCGCCCGGAAGCGCCGACGCGTGGCGGGCCCTGGGCGAGACGCTGCTCCGCCTGGGCCGCGCGAAGGAGGCGCTGGACCCGCTGGAGAAGGCGCGGGCCCTGTCCCCGGACACCCCGGGCGTGCTCCAGGCACTGGCCCGGGCCCACCATGCGCTCGGAGATGAAGCCCGGGCCGTCGAGCACGAGGCCGCGGCGGCCCGCGCGGGCGCGTCCAAGCCTTGATGCCCGGCCCCTCTTCCGCGGCCGGTCCGGACCTGGCGGCGCACCGGAGCGAGGGGGCATGGACGCACGGGCCCTTCCGGGCGGCGGGTGGCCAGCCGCCCGGACGTGAGTCCCCGGCAACGCCCTGCCGGCGGCGGAGCGCTCGGGTATGGTGCCCCGGCGACGGGAGCCCGCCCGTCCTGTCGCGGACGACGCCACCCACATGAGCGACACGCCTTCTTCCTCTTCCCTCCGCACGCGATTGCTCCTGCTGCTGCTCAGCGTGTGCGGCGTCGCACTGCCGAGTCTGGCCGTGACCATCCCGCCGCTCTGCGACCTGCCCCAGCACCTGGGCCAGGTCCGGTTGCTGCTGGAAGCCCTTCACGACCCGAGTGGGGCGTACCGCATCCAGCCGCTGACGCCCTACTGGGGTTCGAACGTGGTGCTGCTGCCGCTGTGGCTGACGCTGCCAGCGCGGTGGTTGGGCAGCGCGTCGGTGCTGGCGCTGGGGGCGCTCTTCGCCGCGGCGGTGCACTGGCTGGCCTGGCGCCGGAATCACTCGCCCGAGGCCGCCGTGCTCGGCTCCCTCTTCTTCTTCAGCCAGGTGCTGTACTGGGGGTTCACCCCGCTGCTCGCCGGCTGGCCCGTCTACGTGGTGTGGCTGCACTTCATCCAGTCCCCCCGGGCGACCACACCGCGAGGGGTGTTGCCGTTCCTGCTGGGGGCGGCGCTGCTCTACTGGTTCCACGCCCTCTGGTTCGCGATGGGCATGTTCACCCTGGCGTTGAACTGGGCCCGGACCCGGCCGGGATGGAAGACCGTCCTGCTCCAGGGTTCGGCCGTGACGCCCGTGGGGCTGTTCGCGCTGTGGTGGTTCTCCCAGCTCTCGAAGCGGGGCTTCAACTCTCCCATCTTCTACGAGCGCGACTTCTGGGTGCGCATCTCCCCCGTGCGCTTCGTCAGCGCGGCCTTTGGAGGAATGCGCGACTCCGTGGAGGGGCCCGTCTTCATCCTCATCGTCCTGTGGATGGGATTGGGGCTGTGGCAGCACCGCAAGGAGCTGCGCCGCCTGGTGGATTGGGCGCTCGTGGTTCCGGGCCTGTTCATGCTGGCCCTCTCCCTGGTGCTGCCCGACCTGGCCCAGAACACCATCCTCATGGCCGAGCGCTGGGTGCCCTTCGCCATGGCCCTGCTGGTGCTCGCGGTCCCCGCGCCCCGGCTTCCCGTGAAGGCGCTGCGCGCGTGGTCCGCGGCGGCCATGCTGCTGCTGACGGGCTTCACCACGCTGGTCTGGCGCGCCTTCGAGAAGCAGGACCTGTCCGGGCTGGAGGCCGCCGTGGACGCCGTGCCGGAGGGCGCCCGCGTCCTGGGGCTCGACTACCTGCGGGGAAGCCGGATCATCGAGGGACGCCCCTTCCTGCAGACCTTCGCCTGGACGTACGTGTGGCGCGGGGCGAGCAACAACTTCTCCTTCTCCTGGTTCGCCCCCAGCCCGGTGGTCCTCCGCCGCCTGCGCGCGCCGCCCTGGACCCAGGGCCTGGAGTGGAACGCCCGCGCAGTCCGGCCGGAGCGGGATTTCCGCTCCTTCGAATACGCCCTGGTGGGCCTGCCCGACGGCGACCATGAGGGCCTGCCCCAGCACCTCCCGCTGGAGCCCGTCACGCACGAGGGCCGGTGGCGGCTGTACCGGACCGCCCTTCCCCCCCCACCGCCCGCTCCCGCGCAGGTCGCCCCCACGCCGAAACCGTGACGCCCGGCGGTCCTGACTAGGGGCCGCCCTCCACGAGCGGGGCCGGCGATGCGCACTTGAAGCGGAAGGTCCGTCCCCGGATTTCGTAGAGGCCCGTGCCTTCCGCGCAGGAGAACAGGGCGTGACGCTGCATGGCCGCGAAGCGCGTCACCGTGTAGGGCGTGGAGGGCTGGAACACGCGCGGCGGGGGCCACGGGCGGCTGGCGTCGGAGCGGATCCCCGACCACAGGGGCACGACCTCCAGGTGCGTGGGCGGGTGCGCATCCAGGTAGCCCTGCGCATCCGGGCCCAGCATGCCGGGCGTGTTGAGTCCCAGCGTGTCCACCACGAAGGCCTGGCCGAAGTAGCGCACCGCTCCGGCATCCGTCACCCAGACCACGGCCTCGGGCGGAGCGCTCGCCAGGGCGCGGCCCAGCGCCACCTGCGTATCGTCGATGTTGTGGGCGTCGTTGGTCAGCCGCTCCAGGCGGGGCGGCAGCCCCAGGGCACAGGCCAGCGCCGGAAGCAGGGCCAGGGCCGCCACCGCCGGGCGCCCCAGGGACGGAACGCGCGTCTGGAGCCACCCTCCTCCCAGCACCAGGAAGGGCGCGATGAGCAGGGGCAGCGCGGGCAGCGCGTAGCGCTGGTGGTAGAAGACGGAAGGGTCGATGGGCGGGATGAGCTTGAAGGACACCGCGCAGAAGAGGAGCCCGGATACGGCGGCGGCGGCGGCCAGCCGCGAAGGTGCTGAAACCTCCGCGCGCATGAGCTCCACGATGGCGAGCACCGCCAGCACGACCAGCACCGGCAACACGGTGAAGGTGAGCCCCGGAAGCAGCTCCCCGAAGCCCAACGCCTGCGCCATCCAGAGGCTCGGGCCGCCCGAGCCCACCTTCGCGTAGAACGTGGCGGTCAGCGGCCGGCCCGACGCTGCGAGGTTCCACAAGGACAGCAAGCCGAAGGACGCGAACGTCCCCGCCGCCGCGGCGACGAGGTACGGCACGGGGGCCCGCCAGGAACGGCGGTCGCGCACGAGCAGCAGCACCGGCAGCGTGAACGCGAGCACGGGCAGCTCCGGGCGGCAGAGCGGCGCGGCCACGCTGACGAGCCCGAACGCAAGCGGCGAGCGCGCCCCCAGGCAGAGCACCAGCCCCCACGCGGCCAGGGTGGCCAGGGGGACCTCCATCCCGCTGACGCTGGCCGCCACCAGGTCCGGATGCACCAGGACCGCCAGCGCGCCGCCCAGCGCCCAGGCCACGCTGGCCCGGCGCAGCGCGAGGAACGCGGCCACGCAGGAGAGCAGGTGGAGGACGAAGCCGGTGAGCTTCACCAGCAGCACGCGCGTCGCCACGTCAGCGGACAGCAGGTGCGCGGGCGCGAGCACCACGGCCCACAAGGGGGAGGTCTCTCCGGTGGCCGGGACGCCCGGGTTGTAGCTGAGCCCCGCGCCGCTCGCGAAGGCGCGGGCGTACACGGCGTGGATCCACGCGTCGTCCACGGGGAAGCCGCGGACCGTCAGGTACTCCGGCGAGAACCAGGCCCAGAGTCCCAGCAGGGCCAGCCCCGTCCCGACGAGCGCGCCCACCGCGCCCCACGGGCGGCCAGCGCCAGCAGGCACCGTCCCGGGGCCCTCCTCAACCGACACGGGACCCGCCCGGCTCGTCCAGCTCATCCGTGAGGCCGTGCTTCGCCAACCGGTAGCGGAAGGAGCGGAAGGACAGGCCCAGCAGCTCCGCGGCGCGCGTCTTCACGCCCTGGGACTGCTTGAGCGCGGCCAGCAGGTGCCGCCGCTCGCTTTCGTCCAGGTGGCGCTCCAGGTTGAAGCCCGAGCCCAGCGAAGGCTCGCCGCTGTCGCCCGGGCGGCTCAGGGGCTCCGACTCACCGCGCACCGCGGGCGGCAGCGTCCCCGGCCCCAGCAGCTCCGAGTCCGACAGCGTGGCCGCGCGCTCCACCATGTTCTGCAGCTGGCGCACGTTGCCCGGGAACGCATAGCGCTCCATCAACGCGAGCGTCTCCGGCGCGAAGCGCAGGGCCGGCCGGCCCAGTTCCTCCGCCAGCCGCGCCAGGAAGTGCGTGGCGAGCGGCGGAATGTCCTCCGGCCGCTCGCGCAGCGGGGGCAGCTCCAGCGTGATGACGTTGAGCCGGTAGAAGAGGTCCTCGCGGAAGCGGCCCGCCTTCACCTCCGCCTCCAGCCGGCGGTTGGTGGCCGCGATGACGCGCGCCTGGAAGGGAATCTCCGCCGCGCTGCCCACCGGCTTCACCTTGCGCTCCTGCAGCACGCGCAACAGCTTCACCTGCGTGGCGAGCGGCATCTCGCCCACCTCGTCCAGCATCACCGTGCCCTCGGCCGCGGACACCAGCAGGCCCGGCCGCTCATGCGTGGCGCCCGTGAAGGACCCCTTCATGTGGCCGAACAGCTCGCTCTCCAGCACGCCTTCATTGAGGGCGCCGCAGTTGAAGGGGAGGAAGGGCTGGGCGGCGCGCTGGCCGCGCAGGTGGATGGCGCGCGCCACCAGCTCCTTGCCGGTGCCGCTCTCCCCCGTCACCAGCACCGTGCTGCGGCCCGGCGCCACCTTCTCCACCAGCTGCCACAGGGCGCGCATGCGGGGGCTCGTCCCCACCAGCAACCCGCCCAGGCCGGGCAGGAGCCGCGACTTGAGCGTGAGGTTCTCCTGGCGCAGCGCGCGCTTCTCCAGCGCCTTGTGCACCAGCAGCCGCAGCTCCTCGTTGTCGAAGGGCTTGCAGATGTAGTCGTAGGCGCCCTCGCGCATGGCCTCCACCGCGGAGGACGGCGTGCCGAAGGCGGTGATGAGCACCACCTCCGGCGGCTCCTTGCGCGAGCGCGCCGTGCGCAGCACGTCCAGGCCGCTGCCCGAGCCCAGCTTCATGTCGGAGATGACCAGGTCCACCTGGTCCTTCTCCAGCATGGCGCGCGCGTTCTCCACGGAGGGCACGCTCGTCACGGCGTAGCCTTCCCTCACCAAGAGGATCTCCAGGTACTCGCGCATGGACAGCTCGTCGTCCACCACCAGCACGTGGCCGCGCGACCCACCGTCATGGGGGAGCGGCGCCGTCACAGGGGCAGCCCCACGAGGAACTCGGTGCCTTCAGCGGGATTGGACGTCACGCGGATGGTGCCTCCGTGCGCGTGGATGATGGAGTGCGCGGTGGACAGGCCCAGCCCGGTGCCACCGTTGCGGGTCGTGAAGAACGGCTCGAACAGGTGTCCCATCATCTCCTCCGTGATGCTTCCCGCCGAGTCCCACACGCGAATCTGCGCTTCCTTGTCCGCGCGCGCCAGCGCCACCCGGACGGTTCCCTTTGGACCCGCCGCCTGGATGCCATTGCGCACCAGGTTGAGGAGCACCTGACGCAGCTGGTCCGGATCCACCGGCGCCGTCAGCGCGTCCACCAGGCGCACCTCCAGTTGCACTTCGCGTGAAAGCGGATCCGCGCGGAGCATGTCCACCGTCTCCGACAGCAGCGTGTCCAGGGCCACCGGCCGGCGCTGCGGCTCGGGTGGGCGCGCGAAGCGCAGGAAGTCCTCCACCAACCGCGCCAGCCGGTCCGCCTCGCGCGTGAGGATGCCGGTGAGCTTCGTCACCACCACGTCACCGGACGGGTCCTGGGCCAGGAGCTGCGCGGAGCCGCGCATGGCGGCCAGCGGGTTGCGGATTTCATGCGCCAGCTGCGCGGACAGCGCACCCAGGCTGGCCAGCCGGTCCGTGCGCTTGAGGTCCTCCTCCATGCGCCGCAGCTCCGTGAGGTCCTGGAAGACGATGAGCAGCGAGCCCGCCTCGCCCTCCAGGGGCGACACGGACAACCCCAGCACCCGCTGGCCCCCGGGCGTCTTCACCCGCAGCTCACCCCGGGTGGCGCGCGGCGCCAGCACGGACACGCCCGGCAGGAGCTTCTCCAGCGTCTGGCCCACGCACGCGCTGTCCGTGACCTGGAGGATGCCGCAGGCCGCGGTGTTGAGGAAGGTGACGCGCCGCTCGGCGTCACAGGTGACGAGCCCTGACGGCATGGAGGACAGGATGAGCTGCTGCAGCCGCCCCAGCCGGCGCAGGTCCGCCTCGCTCTGGGACAGCGCACCGCCCGTGGCGGACAACTGGCGCGACAGGTAGCCGGACAGCACGGCGATGAGGCCCAGCGCCAGCACGTTGCTGCCCAGCACGAAGAGCACCCGCGAGGGCGCCATCGTCGGGGCGTCCGCCGGCAGGGTGAGCCGCATGACCAGCAGCAGCCCGGTGAAGGCCAGCGAGGACACGACCGCGGCCCACAGCGCGCCGCGCCGATCCAACACCACCGCCGCGCCGATGACGGCCAGGCTGTAGAGGAACGTCAGCGGCGACTCCGCGCCGCCGCTCAGGAACACCAGGCCGGTGGCGATGATGACGTCGCCCACCACCTGCACCACGGCGTCCAGGCGCCCCGCGGTGCCCCGGCGCAAGCGCAGGCCCGTCACCACCGTGAGGACGTAGGCCGCCGCGATGACACCGAACGACAGCGAGTCCGCGCGGCTGGGCTCCTGCGCGGGCTGGGTCGCCAGCCGGACCACCGTCACGACGAGCGACAGGCTCGCCGCCACGGTGCGGAACAACACCAGCCACACCAGACGCGAGCGCAGCCCGGGGGCCACGCCGCGCATCAGCCTTCCACCGCCCGCGCTACTTGATGGCGCCGGCAAGCGAGAAGATGGGCAGGTACATGGCGATGAGGAAGCCGCCGACCACGCCGCCCAGGAACACCATGAGGAGCGGTTCGATCATCGAGGTGAGGGCGCTGACCGCCGTGTCCACCTCGTCGTCGTAGAAGTCGGCGATCTTGTTGAGCATGGTGTCCATGGCGCCCGTCGCCTCGCCGACGCCAATCATCTGCACCACCATGGACGGGAACACCTTCGTCTCCAGCAGCGGGCCCGCGATGTTCTTGCCCTCGGCGATCTTCCCGCGCACGTAGTAGATGGCCTCTTCCACCGTGCGGTTACCGGCCGTCTTCGCCGTCACGTCCAGCGCGTCCAGGATGGGCACGCCCGAGGAGATCATCGTGCCCAGCGTGCGCGTGAAGCGCGCCACGGCCACCTTGCGGAGCACGTCGCCGAACAGGGGCATCTTGAGGAAGACCTTGTCCCAGAACTTGCGGCCCTTGGGCTGGCGGTAGCTCCAGGTGAAGGAGAACACCACCGCCGCGATGCCGACCACGGTGTGGATGAAGTACGCCTGGGCGAACTTCGACATGTCCACGACCACCTGCGTGGGCGCGGGCAGCTTGGAGTTGAAGTCCGCGAACATCTTCTCGAAGACGGGCGTCACCTTGAGCAGCAGCAGCGCCGTCACGCCAATGGCCACCAGGATGACCACCGACGGGTAGGTCATGGCGCTCTTGACCTTGGCCTTCAGCTTCTCGCTCTTCTCACGGTAGGCGGCGAGCCGGTTGAGGATGGTGTCGAGGATACCGCCCACCTCGCCCGCGGCGCACAGCTGCACGTAGAGCTCGTCGAAGATCTTGGGGTGCTCCTTCAGCGCGTCCGCGAAGGTGCTGCCCTGCTCCACCTTGCTCTTGATGGCGAACACCACCTTCTTGAAGGCGGGGTTGTCCATCTGGCTGGCGAGGATGTCCAAGCACTGCACCAGCGGCAGGCCGGCGTCGATCATCGTCGCGAACTGACGGGTGAAGATGAGGATGTCCTTGCCCGTCACCCCGCCCATGCCGGGCAGGGAGATGGCCCCGTCGAGGGCGCCCTTCTTGCGCACCTTCGTGGGGTTGAGGCCGAGCGACTTCAGGCGCGCGTTGACGGCCTCGATGTCCGGGGCCTCCATCTCGCCCTTCTTGTTCTCCCCGCTCTTGGTCTTCGCCTCCCAGAGGAACTGGGCACTGTTCTTCTTGGACGCTGTCGCCTTCTGTTGCACTGCGGGTGCTGCCATGACGGGACCTCCGGGGAGGGCGAGGAGTCTAACCTGTGATTTTCATGCCCCAAAACTAACGGGCACCCGCTCCCCCGGCCGGCCGCTGGGCTCCGCCCGTTCCACCACCCGAGGCGAGGATGTTGCGCAGCTCCTCCGGGTCGGAAGAACGGCCGAAGGCCTCGTCCTGGGAGATGACCCGGCGCGCCAGAAGGGCGGCCAGCGCCTGGTTGAACGTCTGCATGCCGTACTTCGCCTGGCCCACCTGCATGGACGAGTAGATCTGGTGGACCTTGTCCTCGCGGATGAGGTTCCGGATGGCGGGGTTGGGCACCATGACCTCCAGGGCCAGCACGCGGCCCGGCCCACCCACCTTGGAGACGAGCGCCTGGCTCATCACGCCCTCCAGCACGAAGGACATCTGGGCGCGCACCTGGGGCTGCTGGTACGGCGGGAAGACGTCCAGCACGCGGTTGATGGTCTGCACCGCGCTGTTGGTGTGCAGCGTCGCGTAGCAGATGTGGCCCGTCTCCGCGATGGTGAGCGCCGCCTCGATGGTCTCCAGGTCTCGGAGCTCACCGACCAGCACGATGTCCGGGTCCTGGCGGAGGATGTACTTGAGGGCCGTCTTGAAGTTGCGCGTGTCCGCACCGACCTCGCGCTGGTTCACCAGGCAGTTCTTGTGCGGGTGCAGGTACTCGATGGGGTCCTCGATGGTCATGATGTGCTCATGACGCTCGGTGTTGATCTTGTCGATCATCGAGGCCAGCGTGGTGGACTTGCCGGAGCCCGTGGGGCCCGTCACCAGGATGAGGCCGCGCGGCTTCTTCACCAGCTCCGCCACCACCGGCGGCAGGCCCAGCTCCTGGAACGTCAAAATCTTGAAGGGAATCGTGCGGAACGCACCGGCGACGGCGCCGCGCTGCATGAAGATGTTCGCGCGGAAGCGCGACAGGCCCTTCACGCCGAACGACAGGTCCAGCTCGTTCTCCTCCTCGAACTTGTGCTTCTGGGCGTCCGTGAGGATGGAGTAGCAGAGCTGCTTGGTCTCCACGGGCGTGAGCGGCGCCGTCTTGAGCGGGACGAGTTCACCGTCCACGCGGAGCTGCGGCGGCGAGCCGGTGGTGATGTGGAGGTCGGAAGAGCCCTTCTCGACCATCGCCTTGAGGAGCTGGTGCAGGTTGGCCACGGATGCGTGTCCTGTCGGAGGAAGAAGTGTGGAGAGGAGGTGGGGTGACTAGAAGCGGTCCGGCGCGGTGTTGCCCACGACCTCTTCGAGCGTCGTCATTCCGTCCATGAGCTTCTTGAGCGCGCTCATGCGCAGGCTGCTCATGCCCAGGCGGATGGCCTCCTGCTTGAGCTCCGCGGCGGAGGCGCCGTTGATGACCAGCTCCTTGAGGCCGTCCCAGAAGGGCATGACCTCGTAGATGGCCACGCGGCCGCGGTAGCCGCGGTCGTTGCACTCGCGGCAGCCGACCTTCTCGTACATGGTGAAGGTGCCCATCTTGTCCGGCGGGATGCCCGCGTCGATGAGGGCCTGCTCGTCCACCTTCTCCGCGGGGCGCTTGCACGCGGGGCACAGGCGGCGCGCCAGACGCTGGGCGAGGATGAGGTTGAGCGACGCCGTCACGAGGAACGGCTCGATGCCCATGTTGAGCAGACGGCTCACCGTGCCAGGGGCGTCGTTGGTGTGCAGCGTGGAGAGCACCAGGTGGCCCGTGAGCGCCGCCTTCACGCCGATTTCCGCCGTCTCGAAGTCGCGGATCTCACCGATCATGATGATGTCGGGGTCCTGGCGGAGGAAGGAGCGCAGGCCGGCCGCGAAGTTCAGGCCGATGTCTTCATGCATCTGCACCTGGTTGATGCCGGCGAAGTTGAATTCGACCGGGTCCTCCGCGGTGCAGATGTTGGTGCCCACGTCGTTGAGGCTGGAGAGCGCCGAGTACAGCGTCGTCGTCTTGCCGGAACCCGTGGGGCCCGTCACCAGCACCATGCCGTAGGGACGGTCGATGGCCTCCTTGAACCAGGCCAGGGGCGTCGCGTCGAAGCCCAGCTTGGTCATGTCCAGCTGCAGGTTGCTCTTGTCGAGCAAGCGCATCACGACCTTCTCGCCGAAGAGCGTGGGGCACACGCTCACGCGGAAGTCCATCTCCTTGCCGCCGCCGATCTTGATCTTGATGCGGCCGTCCTGCGGCAGGCGGCGTTCGGAGATGTCCAGCGACGCCATGATCTTCAGACGGCTGGTGATGGCGTTGCGCAGCTTCATGGGCGGGCGCATCACCTCGTACATCACGCCGTCGATGCGGAAGCGGACCCGGAAGTCCTTCTCGTACGGTTCGATGTGGATGTCGGACGCGCGCTTCTTGATGGCGTCCATGAGGATGAGGTTCACCAGCTTGACCACGGGCGCGTCATCCGCGGCCTTGGCCATCTCATCCACGTTCTCCTGCTCCTCCTTGGCGACCTCGATGTCGTCGCCCACGTCGCCGACGATGTCCTCCAGCGAGGGGCCCTTCTCCGCGTAGTAGCGTTCAATCGATTCGCGGATGGAGATTTCGGACGCGACGACGGCTTCGATGTTGTAGCCGGTGAGGAACTTCAGGTCGTCCACCGCGAAGATGTTGGACGGGTCGCACATGGCCACGATGAGCGAGGGCCCTGCGCGGTTGACCGGGATCACCAGGTGCTTCTCGGCCACTTCCTTGGGCACGAGCTTGATGATGTCCGGATCAATGTCGAAGTCCTTCAGGTTGATCGCCGGCACGCCGTACTGCTTCGACAGGAAGTCGGTGAGCTTCGACTCCTCGATGGCGCCCGTCTTGATGAGCGCCGTGCCGATGCGCGCACCACTCTTCTGCTGCTCCTCCTGCGCCTTGCGGAGTTGCTGGACGGAGATGAGGTTCTCGCGCACCAGCAATTCACCGAGTCGACCGGACATTTCTGGGATGCCTCTTTGAGCGTGAGGAGGGAACAGCCAGAGCCCCGGCTGTCAGCGGGACCCGCGGGGGGAATGAGGCCATGCTACAGGGGCCTGAAGCCCTGGCACGGATCCTCCCGGATTAGAGGAAACCGATGCGCGGCCTGTCAAGGCGCCCTGGCGTGCTCCCTTGCTGTCCGGAGCCCTCTTTCAGAGGGCGCGACAGACCCTACCCGTCGCCGCGGGCCACCACGGTGCGGGCGGCCTCCACGTCGCGCTTGATTTGACCCACCAACTCTGCGGCGGAACCAAATCGTTGCTCGGGCCGCAGCCGCTCCAGGAACTGCACCCGCAGCTCCTTGCCGTAGAGGTCGCCGGTGAAGTCCAGGAGGTGCGCCTCGATGGTGACCTCCGTGCCGCCGAAGGTGGGCTTCACGCCGATGTTGGCCGCCCCCGGCCGCCAGGGCCCATCCGCTTCCGCCAGGAGGCGCACGCGGATGGCGTACACGCCGGGCGCGGGCCGCAGCTCGTTCTGCGTGTCCACGTTGGCGGTGGGAAAGCCGATGGTGCGCCCCCGGCCCGCGCCGGACACCACCGTGCCATCCAGGTCGAACGGGCGGCCGAGCAGGCGCCTGGCCGCGCCCACCCTGCCCTCCAGGATGTACTCGCGGATCCGCGACGAGGACGCGACGACGCCGTCCACGTTCACCGGCTGCACCACGTGCACCCGGGCGCCCCGCTTCGCCGCGGCGTCGCGCAGCGTGGTGACGGTGCCGGCGCGCTGGGCGCCGTAGGTGTAGTCACTGCCCACGACGACGTGGCCCACGCCCAGCGTGTCGAAGAGGGCGGCCTCGAAGTCCTGCGGCGTGGAGCGCGCGTAGTCGCGGGTGAAGGGCTGCACCACCCCGTGGGACAGGCCGCACGCGGCGAGCAGCTCCAGCTTGCGCGGCAGGAGCGTAATCAGCTTGGGCGCCAGGTCCGGCTGGAGCACCTTGCCCGGGTGGGGCTGGAAGGTGAGCGCGTTCGCGGGGCCGTGGCGAAGCGCTTCCGCGAAGAGGGCCTGGTGGCCCACGTGCACGCCGTCGAAGTTGCCCAGCGCGAGGGCCTGCCCCTGAAGCTGGCGGCCCGCCTCGGACACGGACTGGAAGACCTTCATGGCCCTTCCCTATACCACCCCGCGCGCTTTTGCCCTGGCCAACCCACGCGGCTCCATGGTTAGAGGCCCCCGTTCCCGCCATGCGCCCTGCCCTGCTCCCTGAACCGGTCGGCCTCAAGTTCGTCCCCCTGGAAGCGCCCCCGGACTGGGACGCGGAGTTCGGCTTCACGGGGCCGCTGGAGCTGGAGATCGGCTCCGGGGCGGGTGGGCACGCGCTGGAGTACTGCCGCCGCAACCCCGGCGTGCGCTTCGTGGCCTTCGAGTGGCGCAAGAAGTACGCGCGCGACACGCAGATGCGCGCGGAGAAGGCGGGCATGAAGAACCTGCGCGTCGTCGAATCCGACGCGCGCTTCGTGGTGCCGCGCATCTTCGCGCCCGGGTCGCTGGACGTCATCCACCTGCAGTTCCCCGACCCGTGGTGGAAGCGCTCGCACGCCAAGCGGGCCGTCGTGCAGCCGGATTTCGCGAAGGTGATGCTGGGGCTGCTCAAGCCCGGTGGCCGCTTCGACATGCGCACCGACGTGCAGGACCGCGGGGTGGCCATGCTGGGCATCCTGGAGGCGGCGGGCTTCCACAACCCGCTGGGCGCCGGGGTGTTCCACCCGTACGACCCGGAGGAGGTGCCCTCCACCCGTGAGCGGCGCTACCTGTCATCCGGAGAGCCCGTGTACCGCGCACGCCTGGTGAAATCCGCGCCGTAGCCTGCACCGGACCTGTCTGGCCCTGGACGCCCGGCGGCCTCGTGTCCGCGGGTGCCCGGAAGGGCCCTTGGCAGCGCCCTCCACCCGGAGGAGAATCCACCCACGGGGTTCCCGCCCCAGGGGACACTCGCGACGTCGGGCCACGACCGCATCCTGTTGGGGGGTGGGCGCCTCATGCCGGAAGCCGAAAGGAAACGGATGCCGGAGGGCGTGCGCAGGAGCGGACCCGCCAACGACTTCTCCGGGCGCACCGTGCTCATCGTGGACGATGATCCGGCGCAGATCCGCCACGTGCGCGAGGGCCTGGCCCCGCACGGCTACGTCTTCAAGGAAGCGCTGGACGGGACGCAGGCGCTGTCCGCCATCCGCGCGGGCCGGCCGGACCTCATCGTGATGGACGTGGAGATGCCGGGCCTGGGCGGCGTGGAGGTGTGCCGCATCGTCAAGGCGAACGCGGGCGAGGGCGGCTTCGGCTTCATCCCCGTCATCCTGATGACGGCCCGGCAGGCGGCGGGCAAGGTGGAGGGGCTGGAGCTGGGCGCGGACGACTACCTGGTGAAGCCCTTCGACATGCTGGAGCTGGGCGCGCGCGTGAAGTCCATGCTGCGGCTCAAGGCGTTGCAGGACGCGCTCCTGGAGAAGAACCGCGAACTGGAGTGGGCCAACCGCGAGCTGGACCGCCGCCGGCAGGAGCTGCTCGCGCTCAGCCGCACGGACGCGCTCACGGGCCTGTACAACCGGCGCTACTTCGAGGAGCGGCTGAGCGAGGAGTTCATGCGCTCGCGCCGGTACCGCTCTCCCCTGTCGCTGGTGATGCTGGACATCGACCACTTCAAGCGCATCAACGACACGTTCGGCCACCCCTTCGGGGACGAGGTGCTGCGCGCGGTGGCGCACACGGCGCGCGCGACGCTGCGGGAGGTGGACCTGCTGGCCCGCTACGGCGGCGAGGAGTTCATTGCCCTGTTGCCGGAGGCGGCCCCCCAGGACGCGCTGCGGGCGTGCGAGCGTGTGCGCGAGGCGATTGAGCGGCTGGAGCTGACGTGGAAGTCGCCGGACGGAGTGTCGCGGGAGGTGAAGCTGACCGCGTCGCTGGGCGTGGCGACGGTGCCCGCGGACGACCTGCCGGGCACGGAGGCCCTGCTGCGCGCGGCGGACACGAGCCTGTATTCCGCCAAGGGAACGGGGCGCAATCGCGTCCACCAGCACGCGGCGTGACACACCTCCCGCTTCCCCACGGCGGCGGTTTGACCTAAATCGGAGGCCCCATGCGCCCGCTCGCGATGACGACCTGGCTGCTGTTCGCCTTCCTAGCCCTGAGCGGTTGCAGCCGGCTGCAGCCGGATACCCCCGTGGGGGCCTACCAGACGTTCCACCGGCACGTGCAGCGCGGAGAGCTGCCCAAGGCGTACGCAGGGCTGTCACAACAGACCCAGCAGGTCCTGAAGACGCGAGCGCAGCAGGTGAGCGACGCGTCCGGGGGCATGGTGAAGCCGGAGCCGCTCCCGCTGTTCTTCGCGAATGTCCCGGTGCCGGCGGATGTTCAGGAGGTTTCGCTGCTCCGGCAGGAGGGCGACGTGGCGACCTTGGTGGTGCGCTCGGCGGGAAGGTCGGGCGAGGTCCGGATGGTGAGGGAACCGTCCGGGTGGAAGGTGGACTTTTCAGCATCCCCCCAGCCGTGAGCCCGGGCATGCCCGGGCCCCGCGCATCAGGTAACGTACAACCGTGAACGACAGGAAGACACGGCGGGTGCTCCCCGCAGTCGAAGTCATCCGGAGACCGGGCTCGACGCCCGGTGGCCCGGTGACGCCGTCCTCGACTGCCCCCACCCCCTCCCCC
>NZ_RAWF01000245.1:0-15115 GCF_003612075.1 Corallococcus sp. CA041A | reverse complement strand
GGCCTTGTCGGGCTTCGGGGCGGCCTTGGGCGCCGCGGCCGGGGGGGCCGACGGGGCCTGGGCGTGCGCGGCGGCGGTCAGGAGCAGGGCGGCGGCGAGGAGCGGTCGCATGGGCCTCGTTCTACCCGAATCCCGGGAAGCCCGGCAGCGCGCCGGAGGGACCCCCCGGGTCGTTCGCGACATTTTCTTGACGGGATCGCCGGCTGTGGGAGTTTGCCGGTGCTACAGGCGTGTTGCGAACGGAGGACGAAGTCACCATGAGTGCGGCGGTCGCGAGCTGGCAGACACTGGAGAACGTCACGGTGGAGTGCACCCACTGCGGCGTGATGATGACACTCCAGCCCGGAACCCGGGTGAAGTACTACCGGTGTGGTTCGTGCCACCGCTGGGTGTCCAGCACCTACAGCGAGGTCTTCCGCGCGGACGCGAAGATGCGCACGCACCCGGTGAAGGACACCGCGGACGCGGACGCGCGCTTCGTGGAGGTGAAGGACCGCCTGGACAAGTGGCTCTCCGCCGTCCAGGAGCAGTGCCCGTACCAGACGCTGGGCGTGTCGCCGTTGGATACGCCGGACGTGATTCGCGCGCGCTTCCACGCGCTGGCCCTGGAGCGGCACCCGGACCGGGGCGGCTCCGCGGAGCAGATGCGCGAGGTCAACGACGCCTACGAGCGCATCCTCAAGCACCGTCAGCGCAAGCGGCTGGAGGCCATGGCGTCCGGTACGTCCACGCGCGCCACGCCCGCGTCCGTCCTGCCCGCGCGCAACAGGTAGAGCCAGAAGAGCACTCCCAGCGACAGGCCCAGCCCCACCTTGGCCCAGGTGGGGAACAGGTGGCCCGGGGAGATGAAGCCCTCCACGAAGCCGATACCGGCGAGGAAGGGCGCGCAGCCCACCACCAGCTTCACGGCTTCACGCCCGCGCGCCTGGAGCGCCTGCGCGCGCGGCAGCTCGCCGGGGTCGATGAGCGCCTGGCCCACCATCAGCCCCGCGCCGCCCGCGATGACGATGATGGACAGCTCCACGGGCCCGTGCGCGGCGATGAAGTCCAGGAAGCCCGTCATCATGCCTTCGCGGAAGCACAGCGCTCCCACCGCGCCAATGAGCACGCCGTTGTTCACGAGCGTGAAGATGGGCCCCACGCCCAGCAGGATGCCGGACGCGAACGCGAACAGCGTGACGGTGAGGTTGTTGGTCGCGATGCCGGAGGCCACGGCATTGGGCGGCGCCACGGACAACAAATCATCCGTCCACATGCGCCCCTGCGCCACGTAGCGCCGCACGCCCTCCGGCACCAGCAGCTCCGCGCCGCGCGGCTCCAGCGTCACCACCAGCGCGCCCAGCAGCAGTCCCAGCACCAGCAGGCCCGCGCTCACGCCCACGAAGCGCGCCTCGCGGCGCAGGGTGGCGGGGAAGTCCCGCCGGAAGAAGTCGCGCGTGGAGGCCCAGCGCTCGCGCGGCGGCTGGTAGATGGCGCCATACGCCTGCGCGCACAGCTGGTTGAGGAACCGGTGCGCGTCCGTGCCTGGATAGAACGTCTGCGCCTGCGCCAGGTCCGCGGCCGCGCGCCGGTACAGCGTGTCCAGCGTGCGCAGCTCCGCCAGGATCAAGCGGCCCGCGCGCTGGCGCGTCAGCAGGGACTGGAGCGCGTCCCAGTCCGGCCGGCGCCGCGTGACGAACGTGGGCAGGGGCGTGGCCATGTCAGTGGACCGCCTTCGCGCGCGTGCGCAGGAAGGCCTCCGTGGCCTCCGGCGACTGGAGCACCCGCGTGCGCTCCTCGTCCGTCAGGGATGCGCCCACGCGGTCCACCAGCCTGGTGCCCAGCCGCCGCCGCACGTCCGGCTCCAGGCCGGGCGAGCGCGAAAGGAACGCCAGCACCAGCTCCACGTCCTCCGCGTTCAGGGGGCGCTGCACGCCCGCGTCAGCGGCCGGAGCGTCCACCGCGGGCGCCTGCGTGTACTTGTCCAGGTCGATGGCCTCCTCACGCACCAGCACGGTGCCGGCGAGCATGTCTCCCAACCGGCGGTGGCGTGAGTCCAGCAGCATGGTGATGCAACCGGTGGCGTAGAGCACCGGCAGGAAGTCCACCGCGCGACACAGGTTTCTCACCGCGCTCTCGAAGAAGCCCACCGGTGAGCCATCCTCGCGCACCACCCGGATGTGCATCACGCGCTTGCCGGGTGTCTGTCCATGGAAGAAGACCTCCGCCAGCGTCCAGTACATCCATTGCGTGGCGAAGAGGCCCACCGCGAGCAGTGTTTGCGTGAGCCCCGACAGCGCCTGGAACGCCCCCAGCACGTCGGACACCAGCAGGGTGATGACGAAGTAGAGCGCCACCCAGAAGAAGAACAGCAGGCTCGCGTCCACCAGCCACGCGAGACAGCGGTAGCCGATGCCGGCCACGGGCAGGGACAGGGCCACCCGCTCGGGCGTGGCGACGTCGACATGGGGTGCGGGGGCGGAGGGAGTCATGCGCGCGGGACGCACAGCATACGCCCTTGCCATCCAGGACGCGCCATCCGCGCGCATGCGGGCGTCCCTGCCCGGGCATTGGACGAAACACCGAGTAAAACATCCGAATGTGGACGCGGAACGTATGTCCCTGGGGCGACATCGATCACGACCTGACGGACGAGGCCCTGGATTTCCATGCGTTCCGTGCGCAATTGACAGTCCTGCGCGGGTCCGTTCGCATGAGGCCTTGGATGATGTTAGGGTCTCGGTTGGCTGGATTTGCTTGAAACGAAAAAGGAGGTTTGGCCCGAACGGGCCAGTTCGGCAGTCGCAGGCGCAGTCCGCAGGGCAGCAGTGACAGGACCCCCGGATGGAGTTGAAGCGCGGTTCTCGCACGCTCAGCACAGGCGGAAGTTCCGCCGCGGTTCCACCGACTCCGGGGCAGGTTGAAGTCGACAGGTAGCATTGAAAGCAATTCGCCACGACGGCTGGGGGGCCATCGCATGGCAGCGAATCAATCGGCAGTTCGTATTTCGATTCTCGAAGGACCGTGGGCGGCCTGGCAGGGCCTGTCCGATGGGCTTCGGGGTGAGGGTCATTCCACTTCGGTGACGCGCGACGTGCGCGGCTTCCTGGATGGGCTCGGCACGGATCCACCTCAGGTGGCCATCCTCGACGTGGAGAGCGACGGCGAAGCCGCCATCGGATGCTCCGTGACGGAGGGGCTCAACCTCTTGCGAGAGGCCCGCAAGCGCCGGCTGGAAGTGCGCATGCTGCTCTTGTCCGCGGTGAGCACGCCGGAGGTCATCTCCCAGTGCTTCGACGAAGGGGCCTCCGGGTATCTCTTCCGCGCGGGGCTGGGCGTGAACGCGGTGTCCTCCGCGGTGCAGTCGCTGGTGCGGGGCGAGCGCCTCTTCCCGGTGCAACTGCTGCGCAACGACTTCGAGCATCCGCCGGTGACCTCACCCACGGCGAGCGTCTTGTTGCTGCTCACGCAGCGCGAGCGCGAGGTGCTGCAGTACGTGGCGGGCGGGGCGGACAACCTGAAGATCGCCGCGCACCTTCAAATCGCCGAGCGCACCGTGAAGTCACACGTCACGCAGCTCTACCGCAAGCTGGGCGCGGAGAACCGCACCCAGCTTGCCCTGCGCGCCTGCCACCTGGGCGTCAGGCCTCCGCCGGACCTCTAACGGGGCCGGCTCACCCTCCCCGTTGAAGCGGGGAGGGCGCGGTGGAAAGCGCACGCGGCCTTCAGTTCTTGTTGCGGGCCGCGTCCTCTTCCATCTTCTTGCGGAGGCTCAGGGGACGCATGTCCGTCCAGACCTCCTTGATGTACTCCAGGCACTCGGCCTTCAGGCCCTGCTTGCCGGCGTCCTTCCAGCCCAGCGCGTTCTCACGGTCCGCGGGCCAGATGGAGTACTGCTCTTCGTGGTTGACGACGACCTTGTAAACGGTCGTGTCTTCGCGTTCGTCGCTCATGGGGTGTGACTCCTGGAAGCTGGGGACCCCCTTTCGTCGCACACCCGGGGAAAAGCGGTCAAGGTAGGCGGTTGCGACAAATCCCGGTCCTTCCTGGGAGGGCGGATCCGCGCCCGGCCGCCCGCCGGGGCTGCACCCACAACACGCGTCCGTGACACGAGCGACGTGGGGCGCGGATACTCGGCCGCATGCGCATCTGGAAGAACGCCGTGTCGGGGCTCGTGCTCCTCGTGGGGGGCGTCTGGGCCTCGCTGGCCCTGGCCCTGACGGGGACGGGGACGGAGGGACCGCACGTGGCCCGGGGCCTCGTCGCGGTGGCCCTGGTGGCCCTGGCGGTGGCGGCCTGGCGGCGGCGTTCGCGGCGCTGGAGCGTGGCGGTGATGCTGTTGGGTTGTCTGTCCGTGTACGGGTGGGTGCGGACGTTCCAGCCCTCCAACTCGCGGGATTGGGCGCCGGACCTGGTGCGGGCGCCGTGGGCGGAGGCGGCCGGGACGCAGGTGACGCTGCACGACGTGCGCGACTTCCGCTACCGCAGCACCACGGACTGGGACCCCGCCTGGTACACGGCCACCTACGACACGGCAGCGCTCACGGACGCGTCGTTCATCGTGGAGCCGTTCTCCGGCTTCTACGGCGCCGCGCACACGATGGTGAGCTTCGGCTTCCAGGATGGCCGCCACGTGGTGTTCTCCGTGGAGGTGCGGCGCGAGCAGGGCGAGACCTTCTCCGCGCTGGGCGGCCTGTTCCGCCGTTTTGAAATCACCTACGTCGTGGGCGACGAGCGGGACCTGGTGCAGCTGCGCTCCAACTTCCGCCATGACGACGTTTATGTGTATCCGGTGAACGCGTCGAAGGAGCGCATCACCGCGTTCTTCATGGACATGGTGCAGCGGATGAACGGGCTGCACACGCAGCCGGAGTTCTACGACACGCTCACCAGCAACTGCACCACCAACCTGGTGCGCCACTTCGAGAAGGTGGCCACGAAGAACGTGCCGTATGACCACCGCACGCTGATGCCGGCATTCTCGGATGCGCTCGCGTACGAGCTGGGCATCATCGACACGGACGCGCCGCTGGAGCAGGTCCGCCAGCGCTACCACATCAACGCGCGAGCGCTGGCCGCGCAGGGGCGGGACGACTTCTCCGCCCGCATCCGCGCGCCGCTGGAGACCGCCGCCGCGCCCGCGCCGTGATCAGGTCCCCGTCGCGGCCCGGGGCTCCTCGGGCATGCGGTCGCGCTTCAGGTGCTTGTCGTAGTGAGCCTCCAGCGCGGTGAAGTAGCCACGCTCCTCCCACAGTTCCTGGAGGAGTTGGTCGGTGAGCGACCTCACCTCCGCGTTCTCGGTCTTCGGGTCGGGCACGCGGGGGCCGCGCTTCGGATCCAGGAAGACGCGCGTGGCCTCGGCCAGCAGCACCCGGCTGCCGCGGAAGATGCGGCGCAGCGCCTGGTTGACGGGCCGGGCGTCCATCTCCGAGCAGGCTGCGATGATGGCGGCCTGCACCTCGCTGGGCGCATCTGTCTGGAGTGAGGCCGCGTCCAGGTCGCCTCGCTCCAGCGCGTGGTGCAGCAGGTATCCGTGGTGGAGGCATGCGCTCGTCAGGTCGACGCAGTCCTTCACCCAGAGGACGAAGAAGACCTTGCGGAACACCTTGCGCACGGGGAAGAGCGCCACGGCCTTGAGATGGGACACCAGCCGTCCGCCCAGACTGCGCGCGTCGTATGAGCCGGCGAGCACCGCCACGGCCTTGTCTGGCGCCTTCAGGCCCCGCTCCTTGAGTTGGTCTCGCACGGACTGCTCGCGCACCTGACGCAGGGCGTAGTCGTCCAGGAAGGGCACGGGGATGAGCGGGGTGAGCCCGGCTGCCACGGCGTGGAAGGCCACGCGGGCGAGCGAGGGCGGCACGGCGTTCGGCGGAGGAGCGTGGGGGGTTTCAGCCATGGCGTGTTTCATAACCGCTTCCGTCCGGGCTGCCTTCCGCCGATAGAGTGGGATTGTCAGGAACCCGGCGCGAGGCGCGGGACAGGGAAAGGCGTTGCACCGCATGAAGGCGAAGGCGAAGCAGGAGCTCCCCGTCGTGCCCTTCGCGTCCGAGAAGGCGTGGGAGAAGTGGCTGGAGAAGAACCACGTCGACGCGCCGGGCGTCTGGGTGAAGCTCGCCAAGTTCGAGTCCGGTATCCCGTCCGTGACGTATGCGCAGGCGCTGGAGGTGGCGCTCTGCTACGGCTGGATTGATGGGCAGAAGGGCGCGTTCGACGCGGAGTACTGGCTCCAGCGCTTCACGCCGCGCAAGCCGCGCAGCAAGTGGTCGAAGATCAACTGCGGCAAGGTGGAGGCCCTGGTCGCCTCCGGGCGCATGAAGCCCGCGGGCCTGCGCGAGGTGGAGTCCGCGCGCGCGGATGGCCGCTGGGAGGCGGCGTACGCGGGGCAGAGGACCATGGAGGTGCCGGAGGACCTGACGCTCGCGCTGGAGAAGAACCCGAAGGCGAAGGCGGTCTTCGCCACGCTCAAGAGCGCCAACCGCTACGCCATCCTCTTCCGGCTCCATGACGCGAAGAAGCCGGAGACGCGGACTCGGCGGCTGGAGAAGTTCGTCGCGATGCTGGAGGCCGGGGAGACGCTCCACGGCTGACGCAGCGACGACCTGCTACGGCAGGATGCGCTCTGCCCGTGATGAGGTGCGCGCGGACCTGGAGGACGCCGCGCGGCGGGGGCTCGTGCCCTCTTGCCCGTCCCCCTAGCGTGAAGGCGGGCTCACCCCTGGATTGCATCCTTCACTTCGCCACCTCACCTTCCAACGATTGGAATTGAACTGGAGCGGAGGTGACCGTGTTGCAGGAAGCCAGGACAACGCCTTTGCAGAACGTGGGGCGTGGGGTGCTGGGCTCGTTCATGGTCGGCGCCGGCACAGGCCATCTCTCCTTCGCGCGAGGGCCCTTCCAGGCGCAGGTGCCGGACTGGGTTCCCATGGACAAGGACCTCGTCGTCCTGCTCTCCGGCGTGGTCGAAATCGGCCTCGGGCTGTCCCTGCTCTTCGACAAGCGCCACCGGATTCCCCTGGGGCTGGGACTGGCGGCCTTCTTCGCGGCGGTCTTCCCCGGCAACCTGCATCAGTACGACAAGCGCCTCTCCGCGTTCGGCCTGGATACGGACCGGAAGCGCCTGGTCCGGCTGTTCTTCCAGCCCGTGCTGATGGCCTGGGCGCTGTGGTCCACCGGTGCCCGAAAGGCATTGCGGTAGAACCCAGCGCTTCATCATGTCTGGGATTGCGCGGGACGGCGGACTACTTCGTTTCGCCCATGACTTCGATGGTGTGCTTGAGCCGCTCCAGGCCCAGGCGCACCAGGGCGCCGCGCAGGTCGGGCTGGCCCAGGAAGGCCTTCTTGAACACGTCGCGCTCCAGCTTGAGCAGCGTGCAGGGCGTCACGGTGCGCACGGTGGCGGTGGCCAGCCGGCTGCGCAGCAGGGAGATCTCCCCGAACAGGGCGCCTTCCTCCAGCTTGGGATAGGCGGACTGGCGGCCGTCGCTGTGCGTGTGGAAGACCTCGCACTGGCCCCGGAGGAGGACGTAGAGCGCGTCACCCGGCTGGCCCCGGGTGAGCAGCGTCTCTCCCGCGGGGACGGTGCAGGGGACGAAGGCATCTCCCAACTCATGCTGCACTTCAGGTGGCAGGGCGGCGATGAGCGGGTTGCTGCGCAGCGCGTCCGCGAGCAGGCGCTCCCGGGCCGCGACCTGCATCTGTTCCCCCTTCACGCCGTAATCCTTGCCCAGCTCCCGGACGCCAGCCTGGGTGAGCTCCAGCAGCACGGCGTCCTCCACCGTCACGATGGTGGCGGTCCGCTGCGTGCCGGTGAGCAGCGCCAGCTCCCCGAAGAACTCGCCGGCCCCCATGCGGCCGACCTCCGTGTTGCCGCCGTGGTCGCCGCCGCGAAGCACCGCGACGCGGCCCTCCAGCACCACGAACATCGAGTGTCCCGGGTCGCCCTCGCGCACCACCACCTGGCCCGCTGGCAGGTAGCGTGTGCAGACGGGCGGCGGCGCGGGAGCGCCTTCCGTCTCCGCCGCGGCGCTGGTCGCCGCCGAAGGTGCCGCGGCGGCTGCGGGCGTCTGTCCGGCTTCCGGGGCCGGGGCGGACGGGTGGGCGGACAGCAGGGCCTGCAGGCGCGCGAACAGGGACATGGTTCGCAAATGCTACCGGCCCGCCCGGGCGGAAACTGTGAAGCGCTTCACAGGCAGCGCGGAGGCGGCCTGAAAGAGAGCCAGGCGGGCAGGAGGCGTCATTGAGCAGGGATTGACGGGCGTTCGCCACGTCTGGGTTCATCCCACCTGACGCGGCGGGACGGGCGCCAGGGATGGCGTGGGCGGACCGGGACGCCCTACAGTCCCGGGCTCATGGGAGACACGCTGGACGTCGTGGTGGACCTGGGGGATGTGGGCGAGACGGCCGCGGATGCCGTGCTGCTGAAGTACGCGCAGGGCTTCCACGGGGCGGACGGCGCGGTGGCGCGCCGGCTGGAGGGGGCGGGCGTGGCCATGGATGCCTTCGACCTGCTCCCCGGGGACCACCGCTTCATCGAGTCGCGCCGGAGCCTGGGCGCCCCGTGGGTGCTCTTCCTGGGCACGGTGCGGCTGCGGCAGTTCGGCTACCACGAGATCCGCCAGTTCTCCGTGCGCGCGCTCCAGCTGCTGGAGCCCCGGCAAGAGGTGCGTCACCTCGCGTGCACGGTGCACGGCCCCAACTACGGCCTGGACGAGGACGAGGCCGTGCTGGCCCTGGTGGGCGGCTTCGTGGACGCGTTCCAGCGCGGCAGTGGTCCCCGCGACCTGGAGCGCATCACGGTGGTGGAGCTGAACCCCAAGCGCGTGGAGCGGCTGCGCAAGGCGATGGCGCTGGGGCTGGGGCTCACGCCGGGCGTGGAGCCGCTGATGGGGGCCACGGGCTTCCGCGTGCGGCGGACGTCCCGCTTCGTCCAGGCACCGCCCATGGCGTCCGCGGGCGCGAACTCCCACGAGAAGCCCCATGCCTTCGTGGCGATGCCCTTCGCACAGGAGCTGGAGGACACCTACCACTACGGCATCCTGAACCCCGTGAAGGCGGCGGGGCTCCTGTGCGAGCGGGTGGACCAGGCCGTCTTCGACGGGCCCATCATCCAGCGCATCCGGGACCGCATCGACACCGCGAAGGTCGTCATCGCGGACCTGTCATTGGCGAATCCCAATGTCTATCTGGAGGTGGGCTATGCCTGGGGGCGCGGCAAGCCCACCCTGCTGCTGGTGCGCGACGTGAAGGAATTGCGCTTCGACGTGTCCAGCTACCGGTGCCTTGTCTACCGGAACATCCGGCACCTGGAGGAGCTGCTGACGCAGGAACTGAGGCGCATCTCCTAAGCGTGTGGCGGGGTCAGTACGGGGCGCAGACGATGCCCTCGCAGTCACCCGCGCCGTTGTCCCGCGCGACGTTGCCGCCCCCGTCGAAGGCGGTAGGCGCGTGGATGCCCCAGCCCGTGTTGCCCAGGGCCACGTTGCCAATCACCGTGGGCGTGCTGGCCGGCAGGACGCGGAGGCCGTCACCGCCGTTCCGTAGGAACCGGTTGGCACGGACGATGCCGGTCTGTGGGCTGCCGACAATGGGAGTGTCTTCCAAAGTCAGCCCGCCCGCATTGTCCCAGAAGGTGTTGCCCTGGACGTAGACCTGGAATGAGCCGGCTGTAAGCCCATTGTCATTGCCCACGATCCAGTTGTTGATCATGTCGAGCTGGACCACATTCCAGATGGGCGTCGCCGTGGGGGCGAACGACGCGTTGTCCGCGATGAGCGTGTCCTCGAAACGGAACACATTGCAGATATCGCGGCCCCCGATAGGCACGGTCGTGCTGGCCACGGCCTCGTTCCGCGCGAAGCTGCTCGACCGGACGCGGACATTGCCGGCGAAGCAGTAGATGCCGATCTCGTTCCCCGTGAAGGTCGAATCGCGGACGTCGGCATCATGGGTATCCAGGTAGATTCCGAGGTAGTTGTTCTCGAAGTGGCTCGACCTCACGTCGAACGTACCGATGGACGCGTCGATCTCGCTTGCCAACCCGACGTCATTGCCGATGAAGCGCGAATTCGTGATGAGGAAGTAGCTGGTAGAGAAGTAGTTGTAGATGGCGGTGCCGTTGTCGGCGAACGTGAGCTCGTGCAGCCGCAGGTAGGTGCCTTCGTCGGTCTGGATGCCTCTTGCGAATCCGCGAATCGTGCCGTTGCGCACCATGCTGTTGCTGGTGACCACGATGCCCAGGGTGTCTTGCTGGACCGGACTCGAGCGGCGCACGGTGTGGCCACCCAGATCGAGGACGACGCCGTCACCTTCGATGCGGAGCGCGGGCTCGTCCGTGCCCGGGCAGGAGAGGTCATGCGTGAGCTTCGTGTGCTGGGTGATGACGTCGCCACAGTGGACCTCGCATCCGACAGGCTTCGCTTGCTGGAACCGGGCGTCGAGCGACTCCCTGTCCGCCGCGAGCACCGGGGGCGTTCCCAGGAACAGTCCCGCGATGGCCATTGTGACGAAGAAGCCCCCAGCCTTGTGCATGCCGCCTCCCGGCCGGAGGTCCTTCCGGCGATCGGAAAAGGCTAGACATGGTGCCGTTATCGGCTTCCCGCCTGTGAGGAGCAGCGCACCCGCCGGAAGGTGACAGTCTGGATGCACTGCGGGTCGGGACCGTCAGGCGCCAGGACTGTCTGTCACCAGCCGCGCGCCGCGACCTCCCACGTGGCCACGTGCGTGTCACCCCGCACGACGTGCAGCCGCGCATGCTGCGGGACGGAAACACAGACATGGTTGGGCACCACGCGCACCCGTTCGCCAATGCGTGGGCGCCACGTCGTGCCGGACACGTCCAGCAGGCCGTGCTCCTCCGACAGGTTCTTCACCACGACCTCCGGCCGGTCCAGCAGGACGCCATAGCCCGGCGCCAGCCCTTCCTCCTTCACCAGCGCCTTGGCCCCCGCGTCGATGACCACCTGTCCCGGCACGGCCGTGCTCACCACGGTGGCCAGGACGGAGTAGGCGCACTCCGTCCAATCACACGCACCGATGACGGCTGCGTTGCGGTCGTTGAGTACGTTGAGGCCGGGACGGATCTCCGTGAGGCCCTTCACGGTATGGGATTGCCAGAGCGTCGGCGTGGAGCCGCCGCTGACCACCTCCGGCGGCAGACCCGCGCTCTTCAGTGCGTCCACGAACGTCGCGACCGCATCGGACTGGGACTGCATCACCGCGGGCAGCTCCGCCTGGGGGACGCGGATGTGGCCCGCGTAGAAGGTCAGCCCGCGAAAGGCCACCCCAGACGTGGACGACGCCGCGCGCGCCAGGGCCAAGGCCTCGTCTGGCGAGCGCAGCCCCACGCGGCGCATGCCCAGGTCCACCTCCACGAGCACGCCCACGGTGCGCCCCACATCCCGCGCCGCGCGCGCCAGCCCCTCCAGCACCTCCAGGGAGTCGAGCGCTACGGTGAGTCGCACGCGCGAGGGCAGGGCCATCAGCCGCGCCAGCTTCCGCGCGCCCACCGGCGGATACGCGAGCAGCACGTCGTCGGACACGGCCGCCATGACCTCGGCTTCCAGGAGGGTGGCCACCGTGACGCCAGAGGCTCCCGCCGCGACCTGCATCGCGCCCAGTTCCTCGGTCTTGTGCGTCTTCGTATGGGGGCGCCAGCGCAGGCCGTGCTCACGGGCATAGGCCGTGACGCGCTGGAGGTTCCGCTCCACGCGGTCCAGGTCCACGAGCGGCGCGGGCGTGTCGAGGCTGTCGAGGAAGGACGAGGACATGCGGCGCATGCTGGCACCGCGCTCCTCGACCCGTCATCCGAATCCCTGGACTTGCGTTCGCGAGGCTACGCCACCGGGTCGAAGCTCACCGTGGGCCGCTGCCAGCTCCAGCCGCCGCCCTTCAGCGCCTCCGTCGCCTGCGCATCCAGCACGCGCAGCGCCGCGAGCACCTCCGCGGGGGGCCGGGGGGCTCCGGGCGCGCTCTCCACCTCGAAGCGCGGCGGAATGGTGCTGGCGTCCTGGCCGCCCATCACCACGCGGATGCGGCAGTTCTGCGGGGACAGCTCCGTCTCCCCGGACCAGGACACGTCCTGGACGACGAGGTCCACCGCGCCCAGCACCTTCTGCCCCTTCAGCCGCGTCACCACCGCGTCCAGCGAGCCCTTCGCGCGCGCGTTCCGCTTCTTTCCAAGCCGGGTCAGCGTCCACCACGCGAGGCCGCCCGCGACCACGGGCGAGAGGATGAAGTAGGGGATGAGCGGGCTCATGGGGCGGGAGGCTGCCACGAAACCCAAAAGAAGAAACGCCCGTCTTCCGAGCCGCAAGGACTCGGAGGACGGGCGCAGGTAGAAGCCCGGCTACTGCGGCGCGGGCGCGGCGACCTTCTTCGTCGCGTTGGGCTTGTACGTCATGCCCAGCTCGTTGAAGACGAAGGAGTAGACGTCCACCTCCTCCTCGATGCGCGAGGACAGCGGCGTGCCCATGCCGTGGCCCGTCTCCGCGTCGGCGCGCAGCAGGATGGGCTTGGGGGACGCCGTGGCCGCCTGCATCCGGGCCACCATCTTGCGCGAGTGGAACGGATCCACGCGCGGGTCATTGGCGCCAGAGGTGAAGAGCACCGACGGGTACTTCGTCCCGTCCTTCACGCGGTGCACCGGCGAATAGCCATACAGCGCCTTGAACTGCTCCGGGTCCTTCACCGAGCCGTACTCGGTCACGTTGAACTGGCCGTTGGGCGTCAGCTCCGTGCGCAGCATGTCGTAGATGCCCACGCGCGCCACCACCGCGCCGTACTGCTCCGGGTGCTGCGTCAGCGCCGCGCCCATCAGCAGGCCGCCGTTGCTGCCGCCCTGGATGGCCAGCTTCTTCGGCTGCGTGTACTTCTGGTCCACCAGCAGCTTCGCGCACGCGTAGAAGTCGTCGAACACGTTCTGCTTGTTCGTGAGCGAGCCGGCCTTGTGCCACTCCTCACCGAACTCCGAGCCGCCGCGCAGGTTCGCCACCGCGAACACGCCGCCCTGCTCCAGCCACATGCCCGTCAGCGGGCTGTAGCCCGGGTTGATGGACACGTTGAAGCCGCCGTAGCCGGTGAGCCACGTGGGGTTGTTCCCGTTCAGCTTCGTGCCCTTCTTCTTCAGAATGGAGAGCGGCACCTTCGTGCCGTCCTTGGACGTGGCCTCCGTGCGCACCACCTCCACGTCGCTCATGTCGATGGGCGCCGTGCGCGCCATCGCCGTCTTCGTCACCTTGCCGTCCGCCGCCGTGAAGCGGAACCACGCGGCCGGCTGGGTGAAGCTGCCGTTGACGATGAGCAGGTCGTCCGCGCCCTGGCGCACCAGGCCGCCCACGAACGACACCGGCAGCGTGGGCACCAGCCCCAGCGCCTTGCCCGTCAGGTCCACCATGCGCAGCTGCGACGGACCGCCCAGCTGCTCCAGCAGGTACAGTCGGCCCTTCGTGGGCACCACGGCCTGCACCGTCGCATGGCCCTCGGGGACGACCACGGTCGCCTTGTCCAGCGTGGGCGTGGCCAGGGGCAGGCGCAGCACCTTGCCCTTCGACGCGTCCTTGCGGCTGAGCAGGTACGCCGCGCCGTCGCTGCCGAAGCGCGCCGACACCACCTTGTCCGCATACTTCGCCACCTGCGTCCACGTGCCCTTGGGGCCGTGCAGGTACAGGTCGAACTCGCCGCCGTCGCCGTTGGCCACGCGCGCGAAGGTGTACTGACCGTCGTCGCTGGACTCCAGGTCCGTCATCGCGATGCGCGGGAAGTCCTTGCCCAGCGCGTACGTGTCCTTCTCCGTGGGCGTGCCCAGCGTGTGGAAGTACACCTGCTGGTACACCTCGCGGTCCACGGGCGGACGCTCCTCTCCGCGCGGGTAGCGCGTGTAGAAGAAGCCCGTGCCCTGCGCGTTCCACGCGAGGCTGCCGCCCGCCGTGCCGCCGTTGACGCGCGGAACCAGCTCGTTGGCCATCGCCTTCGCCGTGGCCACGTCCCACACGGACACGTCACCGCTCTCCGTGCCGCCCTTGGACATGGAGACGGCGACCTTCTTGCCGTCGTGCGACAGCTGGAACCAGTCGATGGTCGTCTTGCCGGACGTGTCCACCTGCGTGGGGTCCACCAGCACGCGCTCCTTCGACGTGTCGTCCAGCGAGCCCACCACGATGAGCGTGGGCTGCTGCTTGGGCGGCTGGAACTTCAGCCCCAGCAGCGTGCCGCCCTGTTCGTCCAGGCCGCCGTAGGAAGGCGACTTCCAGGACAAAAGCTCCGTGATGCGCTGGCGCAAGGGCTCGCGGCCCGGGAGCTTGTCCAGGTACGAGCGCGTGAACGCGTTCTGCGCGTCCGTCCACTGCTGCACCTTCGGCTCCGTGGCGGACTCCATCCACTGGTAGGGGTCCGCCACGGCGGTTCCGTGGTAGGTCGTCTCCACGGGCTGCTTCTCCGCGGCGGCGGGCTTCGCGGGAGCCTTCCCCGCGGCTCCGGACACGAGCGGCAACAGCAGCGCTGCGGTCGTGACTGCGATTCTGGACTTCATGGTTCACCTCGCATGCGGGTGTTTCCCTGCGGGACGCTCATCGCAGGGGCAGCTCCACCAGGGCGGTGGAGAAGGTGTCGAAGGTCTCGTTGGCGTTGGGCTTGGTGCCCTCGTCCATGTTGCCGAGCATCAGCGCGAAGACGACGCGCGGGTGCTCCGTGTCGTTCGGCCGCTCCGCCACGCCCACGAAGCACTTCTGGCCCGTGAGCGTGCCCGTCTTCGCGCGGATGCGGCCCGCGGTGGACTGCGTCGTCTTGCGGCCCGCCAGCGTCCCGTCCACGCCCAGCACCGGCAGACTGTCCACCAGCGCGGCGCCATACGGCTCCTGGAGGCTGGTGAGCAGCACGCGCGCCATGCCCCGGGGCGACGCCAGGTTGTAGCGGGACAGGCCGCTGCCATCCACGGGACGCAGGTCCTTGGTGGGCACGCCCCGGCGCGCCAGCTCCGCCACCAGGGCCGTGCGCAGCGCGACGTAGCCCTCCTGGCCGGTGCGCTCGCGAGCGAAGCGCATGCCCAGCCGCTCCGCGTACAGGTTGAGGCTCTCCTTGTTCGTCACGCGCACCAGCTCCGACAGGGGCGGGCTGATCAACTCCACCAGCGGCGACGGCATGG
>NZ_RAWF01000244.1:0-15154 GCF_003612075.1 Corallococcus sp. CA041A | reverse complement strand
GCGGGGGAGCTTTCACACGGCGGCTTGTACCACTTCCGAGCCCGGGCGGAGGACTTGGGACGTCGGGTACGTCCGGGGCTGTACGAAGGACCGGTCCTTCCGGGCTTTCACGCCCCGCCGCGAAGGTGCGGAGCCAGGAGCGCCGCGACGGCCCCTGTCCCCAAGGACAGGTCCGAGGAGGACAGCACCAGCCGCTGCCGCCGGCCGCCGTCCAGCGACGAGCCCTCCAGGAGGGACGTGAGGCCCCGGGGGCCACGGTCCAGGTCGAGGACCAGCTCCAGCGCGTCCTCCTGGGGGAAGGGCAGGAGAGCGAGCGAGCGAGGCGGGCCGCTCCACTCCGGGCCGGCGTGGAACTCCAGTTCCTGCACGAAGGGCTCGTCGCGACCCAACGGGGACCCAGCCTCACAGTACGAGTTGCGCCACTGGAAGCCCAGCTGTCGCACGGCCTCAATCACGGTCTGGAGGGACGGGTGGGGCAGGACGTGGACGCGGTCGCTGTCCTCGGGGTTGAGGGCGTTGTCGATGTCGAGCGCCGTCTTGATCCACACGGGCGTGCCGCGCTCGGTGATGGGCGCGTGGGCGGGGATGCGCAGGGAGAAGGGGATCTCACGCTCCTCGCGGGGCTGGAGGGTGAAGGGGTTGGCGACGCGCCAGGTGCGCACGACGGCGTTGAGCGCGCTGAGGCGGTCGTTGTCGCGCTGGAGGTACTGCGCCATCAGGTGCAGGTCGATGCGGTCGATGCGCTGGGGCGTGTGGCCGCCCTGGACATGGACGAGTCCACGCAGGTCGCCGCCCGCGCGCACGGTGTCGTGTTCCAGGCGGGTGTCCACCCGCGCGCTGCCAATGCCAAGGCGGGCGAGCATCTTCATGAAGGGCATGAGGGACGGCATAGGCCGGATGGACGCCGCGCGAAAGCCTGTGTGTCTGGCTGCCTGCCCATCATGCGGCCCCTGCACCGGAGGGACGGGCGCGGCTTGCGGGGTGGCCTGGCGCGTCACCAGCGTAGGGCTTCACCACGGGAGAGGTGCATCATGGCGCAGGGGACATCCAGGCGGGTGCGGTACGCGGTGGTGGGAGCGGGCAACCTCGCGCAGGTGGCCATCCTCCCGGCGTTCCAGCACGCGGAGGAGAACTCCGAGCTGGTGGCCATCATCTCCTCCGACAAGGCGAAGCGGGTCACGCTCCAGGAGAAGTACGGCGTGGAGCACGTGGGGGGCTACGAGAACTTCGAGCAGGTGTTGCGCGACTCGAAGGCGGACGCGGTCTACCTCGTGTTGCCCAACACCCTGCACCGGGCCTTCACGGAGCGTGCGGCGCGCATTGGCGTGCACGTCCTCTGCGAGAAGCCGATGGCGACGTCGGTGGAGGACTGCGAGGCGATGATCCGCGCCACGAACGAGAACGACGTGAAGCTGATGGTCGCGTACCGGCTGCACTTCGAGGAGGCGAACCTCCGCGCCATCGAGCTGATGCGCTCAGGGCGGCTGGGGAATCCGCTGGTGTTCACGGGGACGCTGACGCAGCAGGTGCGCGAAGGCGACATCCGCACACGAGTGGACGTGGGAGGCGGGGCGCTGCTGGACGAAGGGCCGTACCCCATCAACGCCGCGCGCTACCTCTTCCGCGACGAGCCGCGCGAGGTGTTCGCGTTCACGGGAGGAGGCAGGGATGGGCGCTTCCACGGCGTGGATGCATCCGCGTTCGCGCTGATGCGGTTCCCGAACGGACGGGTGGCCCAGTTCGCCATCAGCCACGAGGCCTCGGCGGTGTCGAGCTACCGGTTGGTGGGGACGGAAGGGGACCTGCTGGTGAAGCACGGCTTTGGCTACGGCACGGACATCCAGCACGAGCTCACGGTGGGCGGAGAGACGGAGACGCGGACGTTCAAGAACAGCGACCAGTTCGCGCCGGAGCTCGTCTACTTCTCGAAGTGCGTCCTGGAGGACCGGGATCCGGAGCCCAATGGCATTGAAGGCCTGGCGGACGTGCGCATCATCGTCGCGTTGCAGGAGTCGGCGCGCACGGGGAAGCCGGTGAAGCTGGCCCCGTTCGAAAAGCCGAAGCGGCCCACGCTGGAGCAGCTCATCGTCAAGCCGCCGGTGGAGCCGCCAGAACCGGTGAACGCCCCGGCTCCGGCGGAGGGATAGGGCGCAGGGGTTGAGGGCTGTGTCCATCGGTGGTCTGGTGGACGCATGGACGACCATCAGGAGTTCGCCCGTCAGGTGTTCGCGTCGCAGCCCTTCAGCCAGTTCATCGGCGCGCAGCTCGCCAGCGCCGGGCCTGGGACCGCGGAGCTGCGGCTCCCCATCGTGGACCATCTGAAGCAGCAGCACGGCTTCGTCCACGGGGGCGTGCTCAGCTACCTCGCGGACAACGCCATCACGTTCGCCGGTGGCCTGGCGCTGGGCGGCAACGCGCTGACCTCCGAGTACAAGATCAACTACCTGAAGCCCGCCGTGGGCACGCTGCTCATCGCGCGGGCCCAGGCGAAGGCCGCCGGCAAGCGGCAGGCTGTGTGTCAGTGTGAAGTCTTCGCCGTGAAGGATGGCACGGAGACGCTGTGTGCCCTGGCGCAGGGCACGGTGGTCTCCGCGGCCTGAAGGCGCATCAGAACTTGAACAGGTCCTTGATGCCCTTGCCGACGTCCTTGGCCTTGTCGGCGACCTTGTCCGTGACGTCCTTGGCCGTGTCGCCGACCTTGTCCGTGACGTTCTTCGCCGTATCGCCAACCTTGTCCGTGACGTTCTTGACGGCCTCGCTGGCCTTTCCGTTGGTGAGGTTGTCGACCGTGCCCTTCAGCTTGTTGAAGTCGATGGTGTACGAGGTGCCGACGCCGACGCCCACACCGAGCGCCGCCTTGGCCTTGCCGCCGATGGTGAGCTTGCCGTCCTCGAAGGCCACCTTCGCGTCCACCGCGGCGCCCACGCCAGCGATGGCGCTGCCCGTCACGGAGCCCTGCACGGGGCCGAACTCGCCGCGAGCCGTGGCGCTCGCCTCGGCGCCCACCAGCGCGCCCGCGCCGACCTCGGCGCCCATGTCGCCGTTCTTGGGGTTCAGGTCGATCTTGGCCTTCGCGTCCGCGTTGGCGCCCACCAGCGCCTCGCCGTGCACGCCGCCGTAGACCTTGCCCTCCACCTTGTCGAGCCCGATGTCCTTCAGGTCCTTGCCGAAGCCCGCGTCACCGCGGAGGCTGGCGATGTTGGCCTCGGCGCCCGCGCGGCCGCCGATCTCCCACGGCATCACGCGGTAGGACGCATCGCCCTGGACCTCGGCGGCGCTCGCCTCGATCTGCGCGCCGGTGCCGTCCTTGGAGAAGCCCGTGCCGGTCTTGAACTCCGCCGCGTCCTTCTGCCACGACACGTACTTGCCGCTCTCGTTGCCCGCCACCTGGCCGGGGCCCGTGTTGCCCTGCGTGACCTGGCGCCCGTCCTTCTTGTCCGCGCTGGCCTGGGCCTTATCGCCCTTGCGCGAGTCCATGAAGATGTCCTGGCCCCACTCCTTGCTGAACTTCGTGTCCGGCTGGTTCTTGTCGATGAAGCCGGGCTTCTTCTCGGTGGCCGCGGACGGGCCAGCAACGGCGGGGGAGTTCGAGGCGGGCGTGGACGCGGGGCGGTTGGAGACGCGCATGGGAGACCTCGGGGGGCGGCGAAGGAGGGGAGAGTCGGGGATTTGGAAGAGGGACCGGAGTGCTGCGTCCGGTCCGTGATGACCAATCCCTAGAGCACGGCCCGTGCCAGCCCTCCGGCGAGGCCGTCTTCCCTCTGAAGCGCATGTTTCGAGAGGTGTCTGGGCGGCTCGAAACTGGTGAGGCGGATCATCAGTGCTGGTGACTCGTGTCACCAGGAGGCCCATCCCGCGTTTCATGACGCCGCGTCACAGGTGCCGTGACGACCCAGGCGTTTTTCGCGAGGGCCCCGTTCCGCATATTGCCAACCGTTCCGGGGCGCACCGCTCCGGCCTTCACGAGGACGGCAAGACCATGGCGACGAAGATCGGGATCATCGGCAAGGGGAACGTGGGCGGCGCGCTGCAGCGGGGCCTGGCTCGCGCGGGGCACGAGGTGCGGGCCGTGGGCAAGGACCCCGCGGCCGTGCGTCAGACGGCGGCGTGGGCGGAGGTGGTGTTCCTGGCGGTGCCCTTCGGCGCGCTGGACGACACGCTCCGCGCGCTGGGCGACGCTGTGAACGGCAAGGTCGTGGTGGACGTGACGAACGCGCTGACCGCCGATATGCAGCTGGCGCTCGGTTTCACCACGAGCGGCGCGGAGGAGCTGCAGAAGAAGGCGCCCCAGGCGCGCGTGGTGAAGGCCTTCAACACGGTCTTCGCGCAGCACATGGACCAGGGACAGGTGAAGGGCGAGAAGCTCAGCCTGCTCGTGGCCTCGGATGACGCTGGCGGCAGGGAGCGTGTGCTGGGCCTGGGGCGTGACCTGGGCTTCGACCCGGTGGACGCGGGACCGCTGCGCAACTCCCGGTGGCTGGAGTCGCTGGGCTACCTCAACATCCTGCTCGGCTACGTGCAGAGGCTGGGGCCGGACATCGGGTTCCGGCTGGTGCGCTGAGTCAGCGGCGCTTGCGTCCCGTGGCCAGCGGGGCCCTGGAGGCGAAGAGCTCCGCCACGAAGTCCAGGAACACGCGCACCTTGGGCACGGCGGACTTGTGCCGTTCGAAGAGGGCGAAGACGGTGCGTGGCTCGGGCTCCAGGTCTTCGAGGATGAGCTCGAGCTTGCCCCGGGAGAGGTGTTCGGCGACGTGGTACTCGTAGGTCTGGATGATGCCGAGCCCGCCCAGCGCGGCGTGCGTGAGCACGTTGCCAGAGCCGGCCATGAACCTGCCCCGGGCGGCGAAGGTGACCTCGCCCCCAGGCCCCTTCAGCCGCCACGGAAGGGGGCCTGTGTTCGACAGGTACGCGATGCAGGTGTGTTCCCGCAGCGATGCGAGCGTCCGGGGCCTGCCATGCGCGGTGAGATAGGCAGGGGATGCGACCAGGATGGAGCGCGCGCGGGCGAGCTTCCGTGAGACCAGGTCGGAGTCCCGCGTCGGCGCGAGGCGGAGGACCACGTCGACGCCCTCGGCGGTGGGGTCGATGATCCGGTCGCGGACCGTGAGGTCGATGGACACGTCCGGGTAGCGTTCCAGGAACCGGGGCAACGCGGGCCCGACGACGTAGTCCGCGAGCGGGATGGGGACATCGACGCGCAGGCGGCCTCGCGGCGTGACGCTCGCCCGCGCCAGGGTGGCGTTGACCGCTTCGAGCTCCGCGAGCATGCGAGTGCAGTGCTCGTGGTACACGGCCCCTTCATCCGTGAGGCTGAGGCTGCGGGTGGTCCTGTTCAGGAGCCGGACATCCAGCCTGCCTTCCAGCCGCGAGATGATCCGGCTCACGCCCGAAGGAGTCAGCCCCAGGTTCTCGGCGGCCCGCGTGAAGCCGCCCAGGTCGACGGCCTTGATGAAGACTTCGATCTCCGAGATGGAGTCCATGTTGCCGTCAGCTCACAGCCATTCATGACCTGGCGTCAATGGGATGCATCCATGCAGGCGAGCGCCCCGGCCTCAGGTGGGGCGCGCCCACAGTTCGCGGAGGTCCGTCGGAAGCTCGCCCGCGATGTCGTCGCTCTCGCCCTCGGAGATCTGCGCCTGGATGGCGCTGAAGACCGCGCGGACGATGGGTTCTGCGTTCTCGGCCTCCACGCCCAGGTCCGTGGAGACCATCGCCAGCATCTCCGCCCGGCCGAACTTATGGGGCGGCGGCCCGGCTTCGTGGCGGTCGCACCGCACCAGGAGCTCGCGCAGCTTGTGGGGCAGCTGGGCCTCCATGTCGTTGTCCTCCTCGCCGAAGAGGCGCTGCTCCAGCACGCACAGCACGGAGAAGGCGGCTTGCTGGGCAGCCTGCTCGTCCTGGAACTGGCCTACGTCGCGCAGGTACTTGAGGAAGGCTTTGTAGGTCTGCGACGTGCGGGACTCGTGGCGCATGCGGCGGCGCTCGTCGAGCGGGATGTCCGTGCTGCGGTGCGTGGGGCTCCCTGCCTGCTGCCCGGTGCCGGGGATGTCTTGCGCTGCCATGTCTGATTCCTCGTTCCTCGGAGTGGGGTCCGACCCCAAAGCTGGAGCGCTCGCGAATCCAGAGGAAGGCACGCGCCGCCCTGCGAGCCGCCCGCTTCCCGTGGGCGGGGGCTGACGGGAAGCGCTTGCTCCCGCCACCCGTCATCGCCCTTGCATTGGTGCAAGCGCATCCGAATCTCTCCAGTGAGGTGCCGTCATGCGTGAAAGACTTCAACCCAGGGGAGAGGCCCTTCGAGGCGCAGCCCGCAGGATCGCGGCGCGGAGGGCCGAGGAACCGGACACTCCCATGATCCAGATCATCACGGAGGCAGCCCGCCACTACGACCTCTCGCCAAGCGAGGAGCAGATGCTGCTGTCGGATCTGCTGCCCGGGAGTGCGGAGGCGCCCCAGCCCTGACGCAGCACGGCGGATGTCTGTCATTGAATGGAGGTTCGTGAGTCGGACGCGACCACGATGGGCGGTAAGCGATTCAGGCCTGACTCAGGAAGGGAAGCGAGTCTCGCGAGAATTTTCCTCGCAATCCATTGCATGAATTTCAGGCGTTGGCTGTCTGGACAAGGCTCCCGGGAATCGTCTATCTGATTCTGGGGAAGCGATTCCCCTTCCTTGGGGGCTGTCCATGAAAAGCTTGACGGTGGTGGCTGCGTTCGCGGTGTCGGCGCTGGGCATGGGTTCCGCGCACGCGGCGACGCTGACGTTCACGGTGCAGAACAAGATCACGACCAGCGCGATCACCAATTCCTACTTCAACGGCTGTGCCGCGGTCATCCCGGCCCTGACCTCGGTGGCGGCCAGCTCGACGTCCGGGGTGTACCAGACGGACTGTGGCACCAACTCCGCCGTCTACATCGAGTACACGAGCGGCAGCAAGACCTGTCGCTTCAACATGAGCAGCATCTGGACCCCGCCCAACCCGATCCTGGGGACGTCCGGCTACTGGACGCCCGCGGGGAGCGCCACGTCCAAGGGCAGCACCACCGCCACGTGCAAGACGACGCTGGTCGGGCTGGGATCGAGCGGCAGCTACACCTGGGCCCTGTCGATGCAGTGATGCGAGGGCGTTGACCTGGGAGCCGTCCTGCCTGTGCGCGGGGCGGCTCCTTGTCTTTGCGGGGGAGGGCTGGAAAGCGCGTGAGGCCCTGGAGTAGATGAGCGCCCATGAACCTGATTCGACTGTCGGTTGTGGGCGTGGGCGTGGCGTTCCTGGTTGCAGGCTGTGGGGGCCGCCGGAGCAACTCCAAGGTGGACTTCTCCCAGATGGGGCCATCCATCAATTCCAAGCGCTATGCGAACCTGGAGAAGATCGCCGCCAAGGATCTCAAGTGCCAGGAAGAGCTGACGCCGCAGTACCTGGGTGAGAACCAGTACCGGATGATCGGCTGCAACACCGAGGGCGTCTACGAACTGCGCTGTATCATGGGGCAGTGCTCCTGGATTCCGGACGTGAGGCTCCGCGCCGAGTTCGACCTGAGCTGCGGGAAGGCGGAGCTCCAGGCTTCCAAGCTGGACCGCGTCACCACGGGCGTCGTGGGCTGCGGGAAGCGCGCGACGTACCGGCTGCGTAAGGCGGGCTATAGCTATTCGTGGATCCTGAACTCGCCCGTGACCCAGGATGAGGTCCCTGCTTCGGTGCCTGTTCAGGCTCCGGCGCCTGCTTCGGCGCCCGCGGACGAAGTGCCGGTGCCGACCGAGCTTTGACGTGTACGGATGTGAATGCCCCAGGACGCGCCCGCTTGAGACATGTCTCATTTCCTGAGAAATGTATTATGAGTACAAATGTCGTGTTTCTTACGGTCTCGTCGGAAATAATTCACGAGACCCATGAAACTCTACGGACAGATAGAAACCTCGGAGCCTGGCAGCCTGGAAGCATGCACGGTGCTGCTGGGCCAGTCGCCCAACACGCCCCTCTTCACCGCTGAGCTCACGAGCCCGCAGGGTGGGTTCTTCTTCCAGAAGATCACCGCCTCCGCGCTTCCCTTTCCCCTTTCGCTCTATGTCCTCCGCTCGGGGGTTTCCGTCGTGGAGCACACCTTCGCCGACAAGGCCGCGCTGAACGCGGTGCTGGTCGCGGAGAGCAAGCCCGCCGCGGCGGACCGGCGGGTCATCCTCCAGCTGCCGGCGCTCGCTCCCGCGGTGAAGGTGGCCCCGCGCACGTCGGTCACGACGATGGAGGCCGCGACCGCTTCCCGGCTTGAGCAGAAGGCCCCTCTGTCGCCCCTCACACCTACCGCGACAGCGCCGAAACTGGAGGAGGTGGAGTTCATCTCCGTCCTGGGCGCGGTGGAGAGCTCCGCCGGCTCCGTCTCGGGGTACACCCTGGAGATCTCCTGTCCGGACACCATCGCTGGAGACAGCGACGTCACCCCCATCCACCAGGAGTTCCTGCTCGGGCCCACGGGCGCCTTCCAGTTGACGCTCGCCATCACCGGCCGCATCTCCAGCAGCCCTCTCACCTTCGTGGTGCGCACCCCCAACGGCCTGCCCACCCGGCTCGTCTCTCCGACGCACCTCACCGTGAGCCAGGCCGCGAAGATGGCGGTGGTGAAGGTGCAGGTGGAGCCGTTCTCGCCCAACGTCCTCGTGCCGAGCTCCAGCGCGCCCACCACCCGTGTCCTCAAGGGGCGCCTGGTGGACCCCACGGGCAGGGCGCTGACGCGGCAGCAGATCCTCTTCCAGGCACTGCGAGGTGACGGGACGAGCCCCCCGCTCAAGGTGTCCCTCGCCGCGGTCACCACGCACAGCAGCGGCAACTTCTCCGTGGTGGTCCCCAACGAGCCGTTCCTCGGGGCCCACGCGGTGGTCTCCTCCCGTCCCGACGAGGAGCTCCCCATCGTGCTCAACGCGGATGGGACCTTCCCCGCGTTCACGCTGCTGGTCGTCGCGACAGGGAGCACGACCGAGGCCGCCAGCGGTGAAGACGACTGCGCTTGCAATGACCCGCCCCCGCGCCTGCCGGGCACGGAGGAGCTCGTCGCCAACGAGTCCAGCTACTCGCAGGATATCGGCGGCTCCTGCGTCAACTTCACGGTCCCCAACCGGTCGCTGGAGGAGTTCAGCCACTACGCCATCGTCCGCACCACGGACCCGCGCGGCCAGCTCGTCCCCATCCGCGAAGCCCCCGCCTGGGAGTGGAATGGCGACACCTCCGACCCGGCTGGCTACGCCCGTCATCTCCACCGCACCTTGCGGCAGACGCTGGGGAGCAAGAACCCCCTGCGCTGGGACGACGACGCCACCGACTATGAGTTGTATCAAGCCGTGTCGCTGGCGCACGGCCACGTGCTCCACTTCAAGCAGACCTTCAAGGCGGACGGCTATTCGATGGGGGACCTGCTCTACTCCCTGCCGCTGGCCCCCGGGCAGAAGAAGCAGCTCGTCATCTATGACTGGAACCGGGAGGACGGGGCCTCGCGCGATGAGGCCACGGTGGCCGAAGAGGGCCTGACCCACAACCTGTCGAGAGACCGCGACATCGACGAAATCCTCAGTGGGACCGTCCAGGAGTCCATGCGGGGTGGCAGCTCGGCCAAGACGCGCGGCTTCTCCTTCGGCCTGGGGGGCGCTGGCAGCGGCAGCAAGAACGGCGTGGCCGTGGGGTTGTCCACCGGCTTCAGCATCTCCGGCGGTTCAGGGACGTCCTCCGCGTGGCAGGACAACACCCGCGACATGACGTCCAGCCTCCACAACCGGCTGCGTGACGCCACCATGCAGGCGACGTCCTCCGTGCGCAGCCAGCGCTCCACCGTCGTCACCAGCGCGAAGCAGGGCGAATCGCTCTCCGTGCAGACCGAAGTGGTTGCCAACCACAACCACTGCCACGCGTTGACCATCCAGTACTTCGAAATCCTCCGGCACTTCGTCATCGAGCAGCAGGTGGTGGACGTCCAGGAGTGCCTCTTCGTCCCCTTGATGATGAGCCTCTTCACGGACGCGAAGATCCTCCGCTGGCGGGAGTGCCTGTCCGAGCACCTGCTCTACTCCCTGGAGACGACCCGGGGGCAGGAGCTGCGCCGGGGCTTCGACGCGCTGGATCGCATTGCGCGGAACTACCAGGGCACGGACTTCCCCCGCCGCGTGGAGTCCTCCGGCGCGGTGACCTTCCTGCCCTACAGTGAGGAGTCCATCGAGGAGTTCTCGGGTGAGCTCCAGCTCCGCCTGACGCTGAGCAGGCCGGCGGATCAAGCGGATGGGTCGATTGACGCCGCCGCCTGGGCCACCCTGAGCCATGTCTTCCTGGGGCTGGACATCCGGGGCATCAGCAACCTGTTCGTCAAGCTCGCCATCGAGGAGCGCGAGCGCACCTTCCAGACGCAGCACGCCCCCGCGCTCGCCCGCAACTTCGTCGAGCAGCTTCGCTTCGAGGCCATCCTCGCGGACGGAACGACGGTGAAGGACCTGCGGCTGGACTGCACCCTGCTCACCGACTACGCCCCGGGCCGGCTGTTGACCGTCTCCGTGCGCTCCACGCGGACCACGGACATCAAGGCGCTCAAGGCAGGGGTGGCCCAGCAGCCCTTCACCGGCACCCCCGCGGACCTCAAGCGCAGCCAGATTGTCGGACTGCGGCTGAACTCTCCCAGCCTGAGTCTGTCGGGCAGCTTCGCCGTCGTCGACCGGGGCACGCTGCGCTACCGCACGCCCCACTTCAGCGGGACGCTGGTGAACAACCAGGCCATCCGCAACGACATCGGCTTCGCGGATCAGATCTACCTGCCCACGCCCATGAAGCCCGAGGAGCAGCGCAACCCCTGGCAGGAGGACCAGCGGCTGGCCCAGCAGCTCCGGGATCACCTCAACCAGGAGAACCTGGAGTACTACCACCACGCCATCTGGTGCCACGGCATCACGCCGCACCGCCGGTACATGATGCTGGACCGCATCCATCTGGCGCAGGACGAGTTCAACTCCATCTATGCGCAACGCGGGGTGCTGGGCCGCTCCCTGGCCTCGCTGGTGGAGAACCGGCTGCTGGGGGTCGCGGGCAACTCGCTCGTGTTCCCGGTGGCCCGTGGCCTCAACCTGGACCCCACCTACGAGATGGGCACCCCGGACCAGAGCGGCAGTGGGGCCATGGCCCATGCCTCACTGCTGGAGCACTACCAGACGGAGGCCGAGCGCGAAGGAGGGCAGGGCGCGGTCTTCCGCCTGAGCGTGCCCACGCCCGGAGTCTTCGCGGAGGCCGTGCGCGGCGCCTGCAACGCGTGCGAGCGCATCGATGACACGCGCTTCTGGAGATGGGAGCAGTCGCCCTCGGACGAGCCCACCGCCATCAACCCGGTGAGCACGGACAGCCGCTACCAGACGCCGCAGAGCACCACGCCCACCGCGCTCCCGCAGCCCATCGTCAACATCCAGAACGCACCGGCCGCGCCGGATCCCACGGGGGTGGGCTCGCTGCTGAACGCGCTCACCCAGGTGAGCCCGTTCGCCAACCTGACGGGCCTGGACCAGAACCAGAAGAACGCCCTGTCGGCGATGACCTCCAACCAGGAGACCGCGCGGGCCTTCGGAGAGATGGCCACGAAGCTCGCGCTGTCAGCCCAGAGCAGCCGCAACTCCGCCGTCCTGAACGAGCAGATCGACAAGGCCTTCCCTGCCGCCAGATCCCCGGCGAAGAACCAGGAGTGGAAGGAGCGGTTGCTGAGCGCGCAGCTCGGCGGCGATTCCCAGGCTTCGAGCTCGAAGGCGTCGCCGCTGGATCAGTTGGACCTGAGTCAGACCATCGACGCGGTCCGCGGTTCGCCGGGCATGGAGGTGGACGTGGGGCCGTCCCAGGTCGCGGTTCGCAACCGCTCGGGCCGCCGCAGCGCCAGCTCCGCGGTCTCCACGCCGGTGGTCCCGGAAGAGCAGGAGCCGTCGCCCCCGACGGTGTGGCCGTTCATCGAAGGCTACTCGCAGATCACGGCGGCCTACCCGCGACTGACGCAGATCCTCGAAAGCTCCAGCGTCTTCCGTCGGTCCGTCATCGAGCCCTTCGCCAACCGCAGTGCCAGCGACTACGTGCCGTTGATCATCGAGGTCACTTCGAACGCCACGCGCGGCATCGATGGCCAGTGCATCATCGAGGTGCGGGACCCTGCCGACACGACGACGCCGGGCGGATCATGGATTCCGCTTCACCAGCTCACCCGGGACCTCGCCGGGTTCGACATGTCCCGCGACGTGCGGATCCGCGTCCATATCGCGATGAGGGGACAGGCCACCAAGCACCCGGGCGGCATCCTCTTGATCATCTCCCACGAGTGGGCGCTGCATGGGCTTAGCAACCGCGAGACGATTCTCCAGGCCCGGAGCGGGAACTGGACGCTGCAGGAGCTTCGCGACGGCTACATCGCCGATATGGTCAGCCATAAGGACCACCGGCAGATCGCCTCGAGCACCCATGCGACGTACGAAGCGGTGAACGATGATCTGGAGCAGCTGCTTGCCGATATGGATCCTCCGGTCACAGTGAAGATCAAGCCGTCCTATGTTGGCGAGGGGACCCAACTGCTGCCGCTGCCCGCCCGAGTCGTCGCGGTCCAGGGCAGCAGGGTCGACGTATTGAACCGCCAGCACCACCTGTACACGGCCCACCAGATGTTCGCGTTCGAGCGCGACATGGAGAAGACCTACAAATACAATCCGGCACATCCCATGAGCTACCTGCGGTCGGCCACGCCGGCCGACGCCTTCCCGTGGGAGTACCTCGATTCCGACCAGGGTCGGCGGTAGGGGACGCCGGAGTCCGGCTGCCCGAGGATCCGGTCCGTCTTGGTGGCGATCTGCTCCAGCTGTCCCTCTGGAGCAACTCCAAGACTGTGGAGCGGAGGCAATCACCTGGTGGCGGGGCTCTTCCCGAAGGCGAAGGCATTCATGACGAACCGGCTGGTGGTATCCGTCCTTGTTCTTTCGCTGCTCGGCGCGTGCGCGAATCGACCTGGGCTCCGCCTTGACCTGGGGCAGGGGCGAACCATTGATTACGTGCCGCGCGCCTCCATGCGGCCGGTGGTAGTGGATGCGGACGCATTCGAAGAGGCGCTCTCCGCTTGGGTCCTTGAGTTCCCGCTTTCGCTTCGCACAGAGCGGCAACCCTGGTTGGTTCGAGCCGCCTATCCGGGAAGCACGCCTGACGCAAGCTGGCGAAGCCTGATGCGCAAGAGCTTCGGAGGAATCTGTCGCGCGAACCAGGAGAGCGAGGATTGCCTCTCGCTCTTCGCCAACGTTTCAGCCTTGAGCGAGGCGGATAGGCTGGGCGTCGCGCTGGGCCTTTCGGTGGGCCCGCTGAAGTCGAGCATCGCCAAGGCAGTGGAAGACACCTTGGCACCGCAGCTCTTCTACACCGTCATCGCGACAGGACTTATCACCTGGGCGGTGCTCGCGGCCAATCCAGAGCCTGTCTTCACCAAGTCAGCCGCGGTTATTTCCGCAATCCTCCTGGTCTACTTGGGCGTAGAGACCTTCCTGACGGTGCTGGAGGCAAGTCGGGAACTGAAGCAGGCAACGGAGAAAGCGACCTCCGCCCGAGAGTTGGATCAGGCAGGGCAGCACTTTGCGAATCGTGTCGGGCCGGAGATTGCGCGTGTTTTCGTCCTCGCGGTGACGGTCGTGGTGAGTCAGGGGCTGACCGGGGGCGCGGCGTCACTGGCGTCACGGCTTTCGAGAATGCCCGGCTACTCCGAGGCAGCGGTGGTGGGCGCAACCCGAGTCGGAATCGAACTGGCTCACGTAGGGCAGGTGAGCTCGGTGGCCATCGCAGGCGACACCCTCGTAGTCTCACTTCCCGCGACGGCGGTTGCGATGGTGGCCCGGAATGGAGCAGGAGCGAACAGCAATCCAGGCGGTCCACGGTCCTGGAGGTCGTTCAGCGGCCTCAAACGAGCCCTTGGCTCGGCGGAAGACGGAAAGCAGTGGCACCACATCGTCGAGCAAACGCCGGGCAACGTCGATCGATTTGGGTCCGAGGCCATCCACAACACCGAGAACGTCATTCAGCTGGAACAAGGACTCCACAAACGGCTGAGTGGGTTCTATTCATCGATTCAACAAGAAATCACCGGCTCGCGGATCCTGACAGTGAGACAGTGGTTGAGCACGCAGTCTCTTGAGGCCCAGCGCGATTTCGGTCTGCAGGCTATCGAGAAAGTCCAGAAGCGAATCTGGGGAGTCTGGAAGTGACGATGGAAAAGCTCGTGGAAGCGTTCGCACGGCATGTGGCGGCCCAGAATGATGCAGTCCGGCAGGGCGATGCGAAGACCGCGAACAAGCAAGCCAAGAAAGTGAACGAAACGTTCGACAAGTTGTGTGCGCACGGCAACGTGGGTCGAGATGCGCTCGCGGCTCTGTTCATCCATCAGCGCATGGACGTCCGGGTCAAGGCGGCGGCCTTCCTCCTCCGTCATCGAACGGACGAAGCCAAGGCCGTCCTCAATGAGGCTGCTCAAGGGCAGGACCTCGTTTCTTTCGCCGCCTCCGAGGCGTTGAAGCGCTGGGCAGAAGGAACCTGGGCGCTGGACCCCGGGTAGGGACAGCTCAGTCCTGCCAGTGGATGTTCCACGGATGCTTGGGGAGGTCCGGGACTAGGTTCTTCAGCTCGTCGTAGAGGGTAGGGTCGTTGAGCTGCGCGCCGCCGACTCCCTGGCCGGCGTCGAACTGTCCGAGGGTTCGGTCCGCCTTGGTTACGACCTGTTCCAACTGGCCCTCTGAATCAGCACCAAGGCGGACTTCTCCCTGAGGGGGTCATCCATCAATTCCAAGCGCTATGAGAACCTGGAGGGGAACGCTGCCAGAAAACTCACGCGTAATGCAGAGCTGACACCACAGTGCCTGGGTGAGAAACAGCACTGGATGATTGGCTGCAACGCGGAGGGTGGCTACGCACTGCGCCGTGATTGACCGGTGCACCTGGACTCCAGGCGTGAGGATCCATCCTGGGTTTTGGCACTGATTTGTCGAATTGCTATTATTTGTTTGGATTGAAGCTGGACATTAGCTTCCAGTGAACCACGTCATCACTGCTATTGGTGGGTGGCAATGGGTGATACTCAAGTTTTAGTCGATCGGCCAGCCATGCAAGCTGGGGCGGACTTAGCAGGTATTTCCACAGACC
>NZ_RAWF01000243.1:0-15217 GCF_003612075.1 Corallococcus sp. CA041A | reverse complement strand
GGAGCTGGACGAGCTCCAGGAGCGCCTGAAGAAGGCCGCCCTGCCCCCCGAGGTGGAGAAGGTCGCACAGAAGGAGCTCAACCGCCTGAAGACGATTCCGGCGGCCTCCAGCGAGTACACCGTCGCGGGCACCGTCCAGCTGGCCCCGGGTCGCGAAGCCGCGCGCCCCACCGAAGAGGACCTGTCCCCCGAGGGCATCGCCCGTTCGGTGATCCACAACGAGGCGCGCTTCCTCTTCCAGAGCCTGCTGACGGGGGATGTGCGCAACGCGTCCACGGAGCTGATCTTCCCGTTCCAGTTGGAGGACAAGCGCTTCAACACGCCCGACGAGCTGGTGCAGGCATGGGTGAAGCAGCTGCGCTCGCGCCGCACGGACCTGGTCACCCTCTACGACATCGAAGTGCTGCCCATCGCGGAGATGGAGAAGAAGTACGGCAAGCCACCCGCGCGCCTGGGCCTGGATCCGCGCGCGCTCAAGGACACCTGGGCCGCGGTGGGCAACCTCTCCGGCCACGCGGCCATCTTCCTCTTCCGCGGCAGCCCGGACCTGAGCTGGCACGCCTTCGCGTACACGGACTGAAGACGACAAGGAGCGCCCGGCGTTACTCCCGGGCGCCCCGCTGCTTTCGTCAAGGCGCCGGCTGCAGGGTGATGCTCACGGGATCCGGGTCCTGGACCACGATCAGGATTTCGGACGCGGTCTTGAAGCCATCGCGCTCGGCTTCAATCATGGCGACTCGAAGGTGAACTTGCCCTGCGCGTCGGAGATGACCGTCTTGTCGGTCTCCATGAGGGTGACTTCGAAGTCCTTGAGCGGTTCGCCCTGCTCCGTCAACACGACGCCCGTCACCCGCCCGGGCCGGGGCTCCTGGTCAGCCGGATCCTTGGAGGACCCGGCGTCGGGATCGCACGCGGACAACACAACGGCCATCAGGAGCGCGCAGAGCACGCTGCTTCGAGTCTTCAGGGTCATCATGGGTGGGTTCTTCAGGAAAAGCGCGCTCCGGCCGGCGCGATGCCTTCCGCACCTGGCCCGCGTGGGGGCTCGTCGGTGCGTCCGGTGGCTTTCCAGACGACGAAGCGGCCTGGGAATTCACTGTCCCAGACCGCCTCTTCACCTCAACCCAGCGCCGCGACAAAGTCCCGCAGGCGCGTCAGGCCCTTCTGCAGCACCTCGCGCGAGGTGACGAAGCTCATGCGGATGTAGCCCGGCGCGCCGAACGGGTCTCCCGGCACCGCCGCCACGAGGAAGTCGTTGAGCAGCGCCTCGGAGAGCTGGAGCGAGTCCGTCAGCGGCTTGCCCTTGTACGTCTTGCCCAGCAGGCCCCGCACGTCCGCCATCGCGTAGAAGGCGCCTTCCGGCAGCCGGCAGCGGATGCCGGGGATGGCGTTGAGTCCCGCGACGAACAAGTCCCGGCGCTCGCGGTACTCGTTCACCATGGCGGTGATGGTGTCCGTGGGGCCGTTGAGCGCCGCCAGCGCCGCCTTCTGCGTGATGGAGGACGCGTTGGAGGTGGACTGGTCCTGCACCAGCTGCATGCCGGTGATGAGCGCCTTGGGGCCCGCCGCGTAGCCCAGCCGCCAACCCGTCATCGCGTGGGACTTGGACAGGCCGTTGGACAGCAGCAGCCGGGGCACCAGGTCCGGCGCCACGTTGCCCAGGTTGAGGAACGGCTCCCCCGTGTAGAGGAGCTTCTCGTACATGTCGTCGGTGACGATGATGCAGTCATGGCCGCGCACCGCGTCGGCGATGCCCTCCAGCGTGGCGCGCGAGTACACCGCGCCCGTGGGGTTGGCCGGGCTGTTGAGCACGATGGCGCGCGTGCGCGGGGTGAGCGCCTTCTTGATGGCGGCGGGGTCCGGCGCGTAGCCGTCCTCCTCGCGCGTGGGGACGATGACCGGCGTGCCGCCCGCCAGGTGCACCATGTCCGGGTAGCTCACCCAGTACGGCGCGAAGATGATGACCTCGTCGCCTTCGTCCAGCAGCGCCTGGAAGCAGTTGTAGAGCGACTGCTTGCCGCCCGCCGTCACCACCACCTGATCCACCGCGTACTTCAGGCCGTTGTCCTTCTCCAGCTTGCGGCAGACGGCCTCGCGCAGCTCCGGCATGCCCGCGGTGGCGGTGTACTTGGTGAAGCCCGTGCGGAGCGCGTCGATGGCCGCCTGCTTCACGAACTCCGGCGTGTCGAAGTCCGGCTCACCGGCGGCGAGCACCACCACGTCCTTCCCACTCGCCGCGAGCGCCTTGGCGCGGGCGTTGAGGGCCAGGGTGGCGGAGGGCTTGATGGCTTGCAGCCGGCGGGCGAGTTTCATGCGTCCTGCCTAGCGCGGAACGTCCGAAGCGGACAAGCCTCCCGGACGTCCTGCGTCGCCCGCCTGCCGCTACGGTTTCGGGCCGAACTTCTTCTTCAGCCCCGCGTTGACGTTCGGGGGGACGAGCCCATCCACGTTCCCCCCGAAGGTCGCGACCTCCCGGACCAGCTGCGAGGAGATGTAGAAGTAGTCCTCACCCGTCATCATGAAGACGGTGTCGATGTCCGGCGCCAGCTTGCGGTTCATGTTCGCCAGCTGGAACTCGTATTCGAAGTCCGACACCGCGCGCAGCCCGCGGATGACGACGCTCACGTTGCGCTGGTGCACGTAGTCCACCAGCAGGCCGTGGAAGGCGTCCACCTCCACGCGGGGGTCGTTCACCGCTTCACGGATGAGCTCGATGCGCTCCTCCTGGCTGAAGAGGGGCGTCTTCTTCGGGTTCACCGCGATGGCGACGATGAGCCGGTCGAACATCTTCAGGCTGCGCTGGATGAGGCTCAGGTGCCCGTTGGTGGGCGGATCGAACGAACCAGGATAGATGGCGACCGGCATGGGTGCGTTGAAGTCTCGGCGGGCCCACGGGGCCGGTCAAGCGCACGTCACGGGGCCCGGTAGAAGCTCACCAGGGTGTCCCCGAAGCGGCGCTGGTCCTCCAGGGCGAGCCCCGAGTGGGCCTCCGGGGCCGCTTCCCGCTTGTCGTGCTCCACCATCACCGTGCCGCCCGGCGTCACCACGCCCGCGGCCACCACCGCCTCCAGCACCGTCTCCACCACGCGCGCCGCGTAGGGTGGATCCGCGAAGACGAGGTCGAACTTCGCCCCCTGCTTGCCCAGCGTCCCCAGCGCGCGGACCACGGGCTGCGCCAGGATGGACACCTGGGCGCTGAAGCCCAGCGCGTCGGTGTTCTTCCGGCACAGGTCCAGGGCCTCGCGGTCCTGGTCCACCAGCACCAGCCTCCCAGCGCCCCGCGACAGGGCCTCCAGCCCCAGGGCGCCGGTCCCCGCGTACAGGTCCAGCACGGCCTGGCCGTCCAGGAACTGGCCCAGCATGTTGAAGATGGTTTCCCGGACCCGGTCCGCCGTGGGGCGGATGTGTCCGGACGACGGCTTGGGCCCCGTCAGGGCCCGACCCTTCGCGCTGCCTGCAACGATGCGCATGCGCGCCCTTCTAGCCCAGGTCCCCGCCCGGCTTCGCGAGGAACGCCATGGCCACCGAAGCGGACCGGTGCGCCCCCAACGCCACCAGCGCCTCCGTGGCCTCCGCGAAGGACAGCGCCTCCAGCGTCTCCCGGGCCGAGGGCGTCAGGGGAGGCAGCCCCTCCTCCAGCACGGAGAGCAGCTCCCCGGCCGGCATGCCCGCCGCCTGGGCCCGCGCCACCACCGCCTCGCGGACCTCTGGAGGCCAGGCGCGCAGGGCCAGCGGACCGAAGGGCCCTCCCTGGTCCACCTTGCGCACACCCACGGCCACGTAGCTGGACAGCCCCCGCGCGGGCCCCGTGGAGGCCTCCGCCACCGACACCGACACGCCCTTCCCCGCGGCCGTCTCCACCACCTGCCGCAGCAGCTCCACGTCCAGCTCGCCCTCTCCCAGCTGGGCGTCCGACACGCGCAGGAAGCGCAGCGGGACCTGCCACTGCGCCAGCCCCTCCAGCAGCGTCGCGCACGCGTCCACCAGCCCGCCGGAGGACAGCTGGGGCGGGGACACCTCCAGCGACAGCTCGCGCTCCTTGAGCGGGCCCACCAGCGCGTTCACCGCCTCCACGGCCTCGTAGGAGGTGAGGCGCGACAGGTCCAGCGACACCAGCGCGAAGCCCGCGTCCACCACGCGGAAGATGCCGTCCTGGAGCGCGTCCAGCACGTCCGCGTCCGTGGAAGTGACTCGGAGGGGACCGGCCTGGAGGAACAGGGGCCGGGTGTGCTCGGCCTCCTGTGCCGCCGCGTGCACCGCCCTCACGAAGCGCTCCGGCGCGCCCCGGTCCGCCAGGGGGTGCGGGCAGGAGAGGCCCAGCACCGAGTCCTCCGCGCGGGCCGCGCCCAACAGGCCCGGCAGCGCGCCCTTGGACAGCACCGGCAGGCACGGCAGCGCCATGGGCGTGGATTCCAGCGCCGCAAGCAACTCTCGTGGATCCAACAGGGGCACCCGGGAGCCCGGGCCCACCCGCGCCACCACGTTGCCCGGCCGCAGCGACAACACCTTGTCCAGCACGCTCATAGAGGCCCGCGAGGATTCCCTCCCCGCGCGCCTTTCGCAAGCGTGAGTCAGTGCACCTCGCCCAGGTGGGCGTAGGACTGGCTCTCAATCTGGATGGTCGTGTGGTCGATGCCGAAGCGGTCGAAGAGGTCGTGCTTCACCGCGGACAGGATGTCGTCGTTGTTGCAGACCATGGGGTCCGCCACCACCAGGTGCGCGGACAGCGCGTACATCCCGCTGGAGATGGTCCACACGTGCAGGTCGTGCACCGCCTGCACGCCCGGCACCTTTCCCATGAGGTCGCGCACCTGCTCCAGGTCCACGTGCGCGGGCACCGCCTCCAGGAGCACGTCCACCGCGTCCTTCACCAGCCGCAGCGCGCCCACGACGATGATCATCGAAATCAGCACGGAGATGATGGGGTCCACCACGTACCAGCCGGTCCACCACATCACGCCCGCGCCAATCAGCACGCCCACCGAGGACAGCGTGTCCCCCAGCACGTGCAGGAACGCGCCGCGCACGTTCATGGAGTGCGTCTGGTGCAGGAAGCCCAGCGCCGCCAGGTTCGCCACCAGGCCGATGCCCGCCACCAGCGCCATGGGCCCCAACTCCACCGGAGCGGGCGTGCGCATGCGCTGCCAGGCCTCCATCAGGATGAAGATGGTGATGACCAGCAGCAGCACCCCGTTGAGGAGCGCGCTCAAGATCTCCATCCGGTAGTAGCCGTAGGTCTTCTTCAGGTCCGCGGGCCGCCCGGCGAACCAGAGCGCCAGCAGGCTCAGGACCATGGCCGACACGTCCGTCAGCATGTGCCCGGCGTCGGAGAGCAGCGCCAGCGAGTTGGTGAGGAAGCCGCCCACCGCCTCCGCCACCATGATGGTCGCCGTCAGCCCCAGCGCGAACAGCAGCCGCCGCCGGTCCTTGCGCCGCTCCTCCGCCAGCCCGCCCTTGCGGGGACCGTGCGAATGGCCGTGCGAATGCCCATGATGCGAGTGGTCATGGTCGTGGTCGTGCGAATGACCGTGCCCGGCCCTGCCGTGTGTATGTGGGGGTGCGCTCACAGGGAACCAGGGTACGCCAACAGCGCCTTCATTCGGACAGGTGCCGCTGGATTGATTTCGGACAACCCCGTAGATCCGTTGTCCTGATCCGCAACAGGCCGAGGGACGCGGGGATGGACTTCGAGAAGCATCAGAATCTGCACACCATTGTCATGTTGAGGGATGTCATCCGCAAGTGGTGGCAGGTGGAGCTTTCGTTCGCGGATCGCAACGGCCTGGTGCACGACTGGCAGCGCGGGGATTTCATCCCGCCGCCCAACGACTTCTGCCGCCACTCGCTGGGGGCGCGGGAGGGGATGCGGCGGTGTGCCCAGTCGGTGCGGGTGCTGCATGAGAAGTTCAAGGCCGCCAAGAACCTGCGCCGCTCGCTCTTCCACGACTGCCACCTGCGCCTGTCCATCGTGGGCGCGCCGCTCTACATCCGCAACGAGTACGAGGGCTTCCTCTTCGTGGAGGGCTTCGCCCGGCAGCCGCTCATGCCCGGAGACGGACAGGTGCTCCTGGGCAAGATGCGCGACATCGCGCCCGGGGCCATGCTGGAGCTGGAGGGCGCGGCGGAGCGCGTGCCGGTGCTGGACGGCTCGGAGCTGAGCAAGCTGTCGGACCTCTTGGAGTTCGCGGTCACGGAGATCGCCAACCAGGAGGTGGAGCTCACGCGCAAGGAGGAGACCATCCAGTCCATGGCCTCCGAGCTGTCCAACCGCTACCGCTTCGAGAAGATCATCGGCCGCTCCGGGGCCATGAACGAAGTGTTCCGCCTGATGGAGAAGGTGGCCCACTCCGACTCCACCGTCCTCATCAACGGCGAGTCCGGCACGGGCAAGGAGCTGGTGGCGCGCGCCATCCACCACAACGGCCCGCGCAAGGACAAGCCGTTCGTCGTGCAGAACTGCTCCGCCTTCAACGACAACCTGCTGGAGAGCGCCCTCTTCGGTCACACCCGGGGCTCCTTCACCGGCGCGCTCAAGGACAAGAAGGGCCTCTTCGAGGTCGCGGACCAGGGCACCTTCTTCCTGGACGAGGTGGGCGACATGTCCCCCGCCCTCCAGGTGAAGCTCCTGCGAGTCCTCCAGGAAGGCACCTTCCTGCCCGTGGGCGGCACCCATTCCCGCGAGGTCGACGTGCGCGTCATCGCCGCCACCCACAAGGACCTGGGCGAGATGGTGAAGCGCGGCGAGTTCCGCGAGGACCTCTTCTACCGCATCAACGTCATCCGCCTGCAGCTGCCGCCCCTGCGCGAGCGCAAGGACGACCTGCCCGTCCTCATCGACCACTTCCTGCGCAAGCACCACCGCGAGGGCCAGCGCGCGCGGGGCCTGGCGCCGGAGGCCCTGGGCATCCTGGGCGCGTACGCGTGGCCAGGGAACATCCGCGAGCTGGAGAACGAAATCGAACGGCTGCTGGTGCTGGGAGGCGAGCTGGAGGTCATCCCCGCGGACCTGCTCTCCAGCCGCATCCGAGACGCCGTCGTCCCCGGCGGCGGGCCCTTCATCGCCCCGCGCGCGCACGGCAAGCTGCACGAGGCGGTGGAGTCCCTGGAGAAGGAGATGATCCACCAGGGCCTGGTGCGCACCCGCTACAACAAGAGCCGGCTGTCGCGCGAGCTGGGCATCAGCCGCTCCAACCTGCTCTTGAAAATCTCCCGCTACGGGCTGGACAAGGGCATCCCCGAGGGGCTGGACACGGAAGAGGTGGAGGCGTGAGCGCACCCCACGGACAGGCGGTCTCCTTCCGGCAGGACTCGCTGCGGGTGCCGGACGGCGCGGACCTCTACTACCAGGTGCGGGGGGACGGGGCCCCGGGCATGGTCCTGTGCGACGGCCTGGGCTGTGACGGCTTCGCCTGGAAGTACCTCCTGCCCTACCTGGGCCGGCGCCACCGCGTGCTGCGCTGGCACTACCGGGGCCACGGCAAGAGCACCGTCCCCACGGACCGCACACGCATCGGCATGGCGTACACCTGCGACGACCTGGCGCGGGTGATGGACGCGGCGGGCATGGACAAGGCCGTCCTCTTCGGCCACTCCATGGGCGTGCAGGTGGCGCTGGAGTTCCACCGCCGCTACGCCCGGCGCGTGGAGGGGCTGGTGCTGGTGTGCGGCAGCTACGGCCTGCCGCTGGACACCTTCCATGACTCCACGATGCTCAAGCGCCTCTTCCCCACCTTGAGGGCCGCGGTGGAGCGCTTCCCCCGGCACACCGCGCGCATCGTGCACGGGGCGCTCACCACGGAATTGGTGGTGCAACTGGCCATCCGCCTGGAGATGAACCCGGACCTCATCGCCCGCAACGACCTGGCCCCCTACTTCACGCATCTGGCACGCATGGACCCCGTCGTCTTCGTGCGAACCCTGGATTCTCTGGCGAACCACACCGCCGAGGACCACCTGGACCACGTGGACGTGCCCACCCTGGTGGTCGCCGGGGAGAAGGACCGCTTCACCCCCGGCTGGCTGTCCCGGAAGATGGCCCAGCGCATCCCCTCCTCTGAGCTCCTGATGATTTCCGAGGGCACCCATACCGCCCCACTGGAAGTTCCAGGCCTGGTGGAGCTGCGGGTGGAGCACTTCCTGAGGGAGCGGCTGGGAGTGGAGACCGCGGAAATTCCGCCAAAGGTGGGATAAGCGCCTAGCAGGCAGGGGGGCTGATTGTTTGCCTGCTGGACACCCGCCTTCATTGCAGGTGGGAAGCCCCCGGCATATAAGCCCCCGCCTTCCGGGTTCCGGTGGGATTGAGAAACCCCGTTCTGGGCGTCTCTCCTCGCACCTTCATTTCCGTTAGTTGGTCCTGATGATCTCTCGCGAAAACATTCGCAACGTCGCCATTGTCGCCCACGTCGACCACGGCAAGACCACCCTCGTCGACCACCTGCTCCGGCAGGCGGGGACCTTCCGCTCCAATGAGCACGTGGCCGAGCGGGTCATGGACTCGAACGACCTCGAGCGCGAGAAGGGCATCACCATCCTCGCGAAGAACACTGCCGTCTCCTACAAGGGGATGCAGATCAACATCATCGACACGCCGGGCCACGCCGACTTCGGTGGCGAGGTGGAGCGCGGTCTGCGCCTGGTCGATGGCGTCATCCTGCTGGTGGACGCCGCCGAAGGTCCCCTGCCCCAGACGCGCTTCGTGCTCACCAAGGCGCTGGCCATGGGCCTGAAGACCGTGCTGGTCATCAACAAGATCGACCGTCAGGACGCCCGGGCCAAGGAAGTGCTGGACCTGGTGTACTCGCTCTACATCGACCTGGGCGCGAACGAAGAGCAGCTGGAGATGCCCGTCCTCTACACCGTCGCGCGCCAGGGTCAGGCCTCCACGTCGCTGGACGTGCCGGGCAAGACGCTGGAGCCGCTGTACGACGCCATCATCAAGCACATCCCGCCCCCGCCCCCGCCCCCGGTGGAGCAGACGACGCTGCAGCTGCTCGTCGCCAACCTGGACTACGACGACTACGTCGGCCGTCTGGCGGTGGGTCGCGTGCAGGCGGGCCGCATCACCCCGAACATGCCCGTGTCCGTCGTCCGCGAGGGCGGCAAGGTGCAGCAGGGCAAGATCGTCAAGCTGTTCGGCTTCTCCGGCCTGAAGCGCCAGGAGATCCCGGACGCGGGCCCGGGTGAGATCGTCTCCATCGCGGGCATCGAGGAAATCAGCATCGGCGACACCATCGCGGACTTCGAGAAGCCCGTGGCGCTGCCGCGCATCACCGTGGACGAGCCCACGATGATGATGATCTTCAAGGTCAACGACGGGCCGCTGGCGGGCAAGGAGGGCAAGTACGTCACCTCCCGCAACCTGCGCGAGCGCCTGTACCGCGAGGCCTACCGCAACGTGGCCGTGCGCGTGGAGGACACCGCGACGCCGGACGCGTTCCGCGTGGTGGGCCGTGGCGAACTGGCGCTGGCGGTCATCATCGAGAACATGCGCCGCGAGGGCTACGAGCTCACGGCCTCCAACCCGGAGCCCATCACCAAGACGGTGGACGGCCAGCTCCACGAGCCCATGGAGCTGCTCTTCGCCGACGTGCCGGAGAACAGCGTGGGCGTGGTGACGGAGCGCCTGGGGCCCCGCAAGGGCCGCATGACGGACATGCAGCAGCTGGGCTCGGGCCGCACCCGCCTCCAGTTCCGCATCCCCGCGCGCGGCCTCATCGGGTTCCGCTCGGAGTTCCTCACCATCACGCGCGGTGAGGGCATCATGAGCAGCCAGTTCGACGGCTTCGAGCCGTGGTTCGGCTACATCCCGAAGCGCGCCAACGGCGCCATGGTCTCCGACCGCCTGGGCGACACGGTCCCGTACGCGCTGTTCAGCATCCAGGAGCGCGGCCAGCTCTTCATCGGCGCGGGCACCACCGTGTACGAGGGGATGATCATCGGCGAGAACGCGCACCCGTCCGAGCTCAACGTCAACTGCTGCCGCGAGAAGAAGCTCACCAACATCCGCGCCGCCGGCCGCGACGAGAACGTCATCCTCGTCCCGCCGCGCGAGATGGGGCTGGAGAAGGCCCTGGAGTGGATCGCCGACGACGAGCTCGTCGAGGTGACGCCCAAGTCCATCCGCATGCGCAAGAAGGCGCTGGCCGTGGGCGAGCGCTACCGCGCCGAGCGCGAGCGCAAGCGCGAAGAGCGCGCCGACGCGGAGTAGTCCTTCCGCGGAAGCGCCTGAAGCTTCCAGGGGCCGTCACCTGCGCACACGCGGGTGGCGGCCCCTTCTTCGTTCCGGCGTCAGAAGCCGAAGCGGACGAGCCGCGCGCGGTACGGCGTGGAGTTGCTCCGGTTCCCCTGGTCGTCCCAGCCCTTGAACTCCACGTCGTCCAAAAGCCGCTCCGTCTGGCCATTGACGGTGACGGCGTTGATCAACGGAATGCTGATGGAGCCCACGTTGCGACCCGCGAGCTGGTTGCCGGGATCCAACGGCTCCTGCCGACCCTGGGAGCAGCTGTCGGTGAAGTAGCAGCCCCGGGCACAGGTGGCCTTCGAGTTGTAGGAGCCATGCTTGTTCCCGGCCACGTAGATGCGCGGCGCGCCCCGGTACGCCCCCGCGTACTCGAGCTGCGCGTAGCCGTACCAACCCGACGAATCGCAAGCCGTCTCCAGGTGCGCGGCCAGGAAGGCCTGGTCCAGGTACCAGCGGCCGTCGGCGTAGTGCACGTCCAGCACCTGGAACTCGGAGTCCCCGTCGTGGGCGAAGACGTTGAAGATGCCCAGGCTGGGGATGCCGTGGTCCTCGTAGTACGCGGCCAGGTAGAAGATGCGCAGCGTGCGCAGGGCGGAGTTCAACGGCCGCGCCGCGAAGTACGGCCGGCGCGCCACGCCCTTCTCCCCCTGGGCAATCCACAGCGTGGGCATGAAGGCCGCGGCCACCTGGAGCTCGCAGCTGTCGCTCACGCCGTCGTGGTCCGCGTCCGGCGACTGGCCCCAGCACTCCTCCGCGGACGGCAGGTTCGGGATGCCCTGCGCGAGCGCGGGGACGGACAGCAACGACAGCACCAGCACCCACACACGCGCATGGGAACGGAGAACGGGGGTCATGTGATTACCTGGAAAGAACCGCGAGGGTGACTTTCAGGGTGAGCACACGAGCGACGGAGCTGAATCCGCCCGCCGGGCCGGGGCACCTGTCCGGCGTCAGTCGAAGCGGTAGTAGAAGCGCGCCAGGACACGGACGTCCTGGAGGAGGCGGCAAGGCGGGTGGAGTCGAACGCGGGCAAGCCTCGGGGCCTGCTGTATCCCCGCCCGGATCCCCGGCACTTCGAGCACGTCCGCGTCCTGCCCGCGGAGGACCTGCGCCCGTGGGTCGAACACTTCTGGGCCGTGCGATGGGACCTGCGCGGACAGCCGCCCTACCTCCAGCAGAGCCTCAGCCACCCCTCCGTGCACTGGGCCTTCCAGGACGGCACGTCGCGCGTGGGTGGCCCGCACCCGGGCCGCTTCTCCATCACGCTGGAGGGGCTGGGCGGCGTGTTCAGCATCAAGTTCCGGCCCGGTGGCTTCTTCCCCTTCGTGGGGACGCCCGTGTCCGCCCTCACGCGACGAACCGCTTCACCCGGTGCGTTGCTGGGCCCGGAGGCGCTGGAGCTGGAGGCGGCCATCCTCGCCACCGACGTCGCGCGAGACGCGGACCACGAGCGCATCGCCCTGGCGGAGGCCTTCCTGCGGGCCCGCATGCCCGCGCCGGATCCGAACGTGGCGCTCGTGCAGGGGCTCGTCACGCGCATCCTGGAGGACCGCGCGGTGACGAAGGTGGAGGACCTGCTCACGCCCGGAGGCCCGGGCCTGCGCACGCTGCAGCGGCTGTTCAACCGCTACGTGGGCGTGAATCCCAAGTGGGTCATCCAGCGCTACCGCCTGCATGAAGCCGCGGAGCGGCTGCGCGAAACGCCACCTCCGGAGCTGGCTCGGCTGGCGCTGGAGCTGGGCTACTTCGATCAGGCCCACTTCATCCGCGACTTCCGGCGCATCGTGGGCTGCACACCCGCCGGATACGCCCGGCAAGTGGCGCGCTAGAACGTGTACTTCACGCGCGGGAACACCGCGAACGTCATGATGTTGGGCCCGAAGATGTAGCGCCCGAGCAGATCCGCGCCCACGGAGAAGTGGTCGAAGGACGTGGCGTACTCCACGCCCACGCCCAGGCCCGCGTTGAAGGCGTTGATGGAGCGGCCCGGGTCGCCCTGGTCCGGATCCACCGGCGTCGGGTCCAACCGCGTGTAGCCCGCCGCCACCTTGGGCGTCAGGTAGAAGCGGTTGGCCAGCCGCACGTGGTACGCGGCCGTCAGGTCGCCGAAGGCCACGGTGAAGTTGTCGGACAGGGCGCAGACGTTGGAGTCCGGCAGGTAGCCCGCGAAGCAGTTCTGCGCGGAGGAGCCCAGCGCGAAGTGGGCGCCCAACGACAGCCGCTCCGTCAAGTCATAGCCAATGCCCAACTGCACGTACGACTGCGCGTTGGAGTAGCTGTTCTCGCCGCCCACCGTGAAGAACACCCCGACGTCGGTCTCGGTGAAGAACCCCCGGCGCGGCTCGAACGGCACGCCCTCCGGCGGCGTGGCCCCCAGGGCCGGCGTCGCCAGCGCGAGCGCGGCCAACAGCAGCGACTTCCTCACGACTCCTCCCGTCACGTTGTCCTCCTGCTCCCTCGCACGCCTGGCAGCAGTGGCACGGACAGTAGTGACGCCCGGCACGAAACGGCAGCGGGGAAAAACGAAAATGGCGTGGACCGTTTCGTCCACGCCATTTCGGTCTTCCAGTCTACGAAGTGCGCCCCGGACTACTCAGCGGCGTCCGCACCCGAGGGCGAGAACAGCCAGGGGTACGTCACGTTCACCACGCCGCCGCCCTTGGGCTCTGGGAACTTCCAGCGGCGGATGCGGGAGATCATGCACTGCTCCGCGGGAGAGCTGCCCAGCGTGGACTCGGACACGCTGGCGTCCGCCACCGCGCCCGCCGGGTCGATGGTGAAGGCCACCGCGACCTTGCCGGCCAGCGACGGGTTCTTGTTCAGCTCCGACTCGTAGCAGTACTTGATCTCATTCTGGTGCCGCCGGATGACCTTGGCGATGACGTCCTTGTCCAGGCCGCCAATCACCGTCGTCTTGCCGGGGATGACCTTGGTGACGGACTTGCCACGGCCGCCCAGGTCGATGCCGCCGGATCCGCCCGTGCCCCGGCCGTTGCCCTGGGTGCCCAGGCCGCCGATGCCCAGCGCCGTGCCGCCACCGCCGTTGCCCGTGCCGCGCGAACCCATGCCGCCCACGCCGTGCGCGTCACCCATGGCCGCGCCGCCCTTGAGGCCGCCCAGCGAGTTGTTGATGCCCGTGCCAATGCCGCCCGGACCGAACACGTCGGAAGCGCCACCCTTCATGCCCTTGAGCGCGCCGAGGAGGCCCACCTTGCCCACCACCTGGCGGTCCTTCTCCTTCTTGGACTTGTCCACCACCTGGGTGCCCGGCTTGGAGGGCGCGGCCTCTTCCTGCTTCGCCTCCTCCTTGCCGAACTTGCCCTCTTCGTCCTTGGCCTTGGCCCCCTCCTCCACGCCGGAGAGCTGGAGCTTCTTCGCCTCCACCTTCTTCTCCGGGGTGATGAGGAACTTGGCCACGCGCTGCTGGGACTCGAAGACGTCGTCCGCGGACTTCGTCTCCGTGTGCGGCGTCAGCAGCATGGCGGTGACGAACGCCGCCGCCGCGAGGATGCAGATGGCGGCGATCTTGAAGAAGCCGAAGTCGCGGTCCGAAAGCGACGTCGCCAGGATGGCCGGCGACGGCTTCACGTAGCGCATCACGAACGCCACCGTGCCCAGCGACACCTCCGCACGGTCATGCAGGCCCAGGGTGAAGAGCTGCTCCTGCTCCGACGCGGCGTTGTTGAGCTGGCCCGCGGCGCGCAGCGCGTCCTTCGTGCGGACATCGCCGTTGTTGGTGACGAAGACGCCAGAGCCCGCCGGAGCGCGCAGCTCCAGCTTGTCGCCCTTGCTCACCGCGAGCACGTGGCGCTTGCCCACCTGCGGAGAGAAGACGGTGAAGGTGTTCTTCGCGCCCTCGCCAATGGTGACCGGCGCGCCGTCCTTGAAGTGCTGGACCTCCAGCATCTGGTCGCCCCAGAGCATGGACACCTGGAGCACCTTCGCGTCCGGCGTGGGCTGCGCGTCCCGGGGCAGCGGCTCCTGCAGGTGCGGTGGAGGCTGCGGCTTGCGGGCCGCGGCCACCTGGGGAGGCGTGGCCTTGCGCGCCGCCACCGGAGGCGGCGGAGGGGCGAACACCGGGGTGGACGTCACGTTCTGGGACACCTGCGTGCCCAGCGCGCCCGCCGGAGCGGAGCGCGGCGTGCTCACCGTGCCCACCACGTTCGTGGGCGCCGCGTTCATCGCGGGCCGCTGAGGCGGAGCCTGCCGCATGTTGGGAGGCACCGGAGCCGAGTGGGCCACCGGAGGCGCCACCGGAGCCGCCGGGGGCATCACCGGGCGCTGCTGGAACACGCCGGGCTGCGCCACCGCCGCCGCCGGAGCCACCGGCCGGGGCACCTCACCGAAGAGCACCTCCACCCTGGATGTGCCCACCGTGAGCACGTCCCCGGGCTTGAGCGCCGTGGGGATGATGAGCTTCTGCCCGGACACCTGGGTGCCGCCTTCACTGCCCAGGTCGATGGCCGTCACGGAGCCATCGTTGTCCACCTTCAGCATCACGTGGAGGTTGGACACGCGCGGATCCTGAATCTTCACCGCCGCCTGGGCGCCCGACCCCACGATGACACTCTCCGCCTCCGAAACCGTCTCCTGGATGGAGCCGTCCGGGGTGGTGATCCGAAGCGTCAAACCGTTTTTTCTCGCCGCCGCCATGAAGTTCTTCCTTCTTCCCTTCCCGTCCCGAAAACGTTCAACGCCACCTGTGTCGTCTAGAGATTGTCCGCCGACTTCTGAAGCTCCGGGTCGAAGTTCTCCCGGACCTTGATGAGGCTTTGGAAATCCGTCTTCTTGCGGTTGAGGACGTAGGAGCCCTCCGGCTTGGTGAGCTCGCCCTCCACCGCCACATCCGTGAAATCAATCACCGTCTTCTTGCGGTACACGGTGCGATCCTCCTCCTGGATGATCTTCACCGAGTCCTTGCTGTCCCTATCTCTTATACACATCTGACGCTGCCGACGATCTTACGCGTGTGGTTCT
>NZ_RAWF01000242.1:0-15309 GCF_003612075.1 Corallococcus sp. CA041A | reverse complement strand
TCGGTGCATCCCCTGGGGTAGGCAATGGCCCCGCTTCAGTGCAACCCCACCTGCTGATGCTCGGCCGAGGGCACGACTGCTACCCTCGGCCGCAGTTCATCTTCTCTCGTTTAGGGACACCCCCTAGGCCCCATGCGTCGCGTGCGTCTCAACGTGAGGAAGTGGGTAGGGGTGGCGCTGGCGGGGCTCGTGCTGTTGGGCACGGGCCTCGTGGCGGCCTGGTGGGTGCCGCTGCCGGAGCGGTTGGCGGCGCCTCCCTCGGTGGTGATGGCGTACCGGGACGGGTCGCCCGCGTACGTCTTCCTCGCCCCGGACGAGCGGTGGCGCATCCCCGCGCCGAAGGACCGCATCGACCGGGCCTACGTCCGCGCCCTCCTGGCGCTGGAGGACAAGCGGTTCTTCCAGCACCCGGGCGTGGATCCACTCGCGGCCCTGCGCGCCCTCGGGCTCAACCTGAGCCGGGGGCGGCGGGTGTCGGGAGCCTCCACGTTGACGATGCAGTTGGTGCGCGTGCTGGAGCCCCGTCCCCGCACGTTCACCTCGAAGGTGATTGAGTCGTTCCGCGCCGCCCAGTTGGAGGCGCGGTTGTCCAAGCAGGAGGTGCTGGAGGCGTATCTCCAGTTCGTGCCCTACGGGCGCAACGTGGAGGGCGTGGAGGCGGCGGCGCTCGCGTACTTCGGGCACACCGCCCAGCACCTGAGCCCGGCGGAGATCGCCACGCTGCTGGCGGTGCCGCAGAACCCGAACCGGCGCTTCCCGTCGCCGGAGAACCAGGCGCGGCTGCGTTCGGCCCGGGATGACATTGCCCGGAGGCTCCTGGAGTCCGGAGGGCTGGCCGTGGAGGGCGTCGCGTCCGACACGGTGCTGGCGGAGGTGCGGGCGACGACGGTGCCGGACGTGCTCACGCCATTTCCTCGGGAAGCGCCGCACGCGGCGGTGTGGCTCAAGGCGCAGCGGCCCGGAGAGACGTGGCTGGCGACGACGCTGGACGCGGGCACGCAGCGGTTCGTGGAGCGCACGCTGGGGGAAGCGGCCCGGCGGTTGGATCGGCAGGGCATCCACAATGGCGCGGCGGTGGTGGCGGACCGGGAGACGGGCGAGGTGCGCGCGCTGGTGGGGAACTTCGACTTCTTCGATGCCCAGCACGGCGGGCAGATCATCGGCTTCGCCACGCCGCGCTCGCCGGGGTCGGCGCTCAAGCCGCTGCTGTATGCGCTGGGGATTGATCAGGGTCTGGTGGGCCCGGAGACGCTGGTGCCGGACATCCCGGTGGCCTACGGCGGCTATCAGCCGCGCAACTTCGATGGGCGGTTCCTGGGGCTGGTGCGGATGGAGTCCGCGCTGTCGCAGTCGCTCAACCTGCCGTTCGTGAGGCTGTTGGAGCGGCTGGGCGTGGAGGGCTTCCTGGGTTCACTGCGGCAGGCGGGAGTCACCAGCTTGGATCCACGGCCGGGGCACTACGGCCTGTCCGCGGCGGTGGGCGGCCTGGAGCTGACGCCGCTGGAGCTGACGGGCGTGTACCTGGCGCTGGCGGGAGATGGGCAGGTGCGTCCGCTGCGGGTGCTGGCGCAGGACACGGCGCCGAAGAAGGCCCAGGCGTTGGTGTCGCCGGGAGCGTCGTGGCTGACGCGACAGGCATTGGCGTTGAGGGACCGGCCGGACTTCCCGGAGCGGCGGCGGCTCACAGGACTCCCGGCGCGGGTGCACTGGAAGACGGGCACGAGCTTCGGCAACCGGGATGCGTGGGCGGCGGGTTCGGGTCCGAAGCACACGGCGGTGGTGTGGCTGGGCAACTTCGACCACGCGTCGAGCGTGCACCTGGTGGGAGCGGAGAACGCGGCCCCGCTGCTGTTCGACATCCTGGAAGGCATCGGCCCGCGAGGCACGGCGGTGCAGGAGGAGGACGCCGCGCCGCCGAAGGACCTGGTGAGCGTGGAGGTCTGCGCGTATTCGGGGCACCTGCCCACGGACGCGTGCACGCAGCGCAAGCGGGTGGACGCGGTGCGCACGGCGGTGCCGACGACACCGTGTCCGTACCACCACCGCGTGGAGGTGGACGTGACGACGGGGCTGGCGGTGGGGCCTGGGTGCCGGGACGGGCGCAAGACGGAGTCGCGCGTGTACCTGACCTGGCCGTCCAGCCTGCGGCGGTGGCTCGCGGAGCAGCAGCGTCAGTTGCCTGAACCGCCGCCTCTGGCACCCGGCTGCGTCGCGGGAGGCGAGCGAGACACGCCGACCATCCTCTCGCCGCCGGAAGGGACGGTGGCGCTGCTCATCCCGGGCATGAACACGGAGGAGCAGAAGATCCCCCTGGAGGCGGAGGCCGCGCACGACCGGGAGCTGACGTGGTTCGTGGACGGCGCCGTCCTGGGAACGGCGAAGGCCGCGGAGCGCCTGTGGTGGAAGCCGAGCGTGGGTACGCACGACATCCTCGTCACCGACGACCGCGGCCTCACCGCTCGCCGCACCTTGGTGGTGCGCGAGCGGCAGTAGGGCTCAGCGCACCTCCCAGCCCTCCGCGCCGCGGGCGTAGTGCTTGCCCGCGGGCAGCTCGCCGTAGAACAGCGCGTCCTTCACGCCCACCACCGACGTGCCGTCGAACAGGCCCACCTCGCCCTTGGCGGGGAAGGTGATGCCCAGCGAGGCGGCCGTGAGCCGCACCGTCTGGCCCGGCGCCACCGTCGTGTTGCCCAGCACCGCGCCCATGGGGGCCTTCACGATGGTGGGCGCGTAGTCACCGCCCGCCAGGTTCACCCGCAGGTTCGTGGTCAGCGTCATTCCCTGGAGCGACACGGCCTGCGTGCCGTGGTTGGCCACCTCCACCCAGCCCGCGCGCGGGTCGAACGCCTCCAGCACCAGCGTGGATTGCGCCGCCTTCAGCCGCTTCACCTCCGCCATCACGAACTCGCGGCGCACCTGCACGAAGCGCTTCATGTACGCCTTGCCCGCGCTGAACTTCGCGTAGTCCATGTACGGGTCCTGCTGCATGGACGCGTTGATCAACGCATGGAGCTGGTCGATGTACGGGTTCATCACAGCCGAGGTGAAGACCTCGTCCAGCGCCTTGTCCAGCCGCGCCTCCAGGCGGGAGCGCAGCACGGGGTTCAGCACCACGCGCGTGCCCATGTTGGAGAACGCCGGCAGATAGCCCGGGTAGCTGCCCTGCTCGAACTTGCGCTGCTGGTACATCTTCTCCACCCAGCCATCCAGCAGCGTGAAGCTGAACAGCGGGTGCTTCATGTTCTTCGTGGAGGCGGACTGGTCCGCGACGGTGTTCTCGTGCCACCAGCGCGCGTCGACGTTGTTCAAGTCCCAGGGCACGTAGCGCCAGCGCCCGGTGATGTCGTCGTGCATGAAGTAGCTCTCGGAGTCCTCCACGTAGTTGTTGGACATCAGCGCGTCCAACACCATGGAGCGCACGTAGGACTCGATCTCCAGGTTCTTCTCCAGCGCGGCCACCAGCTGCGGCTCCGGCGTGTGGTTGATGACGTCCAGCACCTCCCACAGCGCGTCGTCGGGCTCGCTCTCGTTCGTCTTCTTCACCCAGTCGCCCTGGTAGGGGACCTTCCACGTCTTGAACTCCGTGTCCTTCCATCCCGCGCGGTAGATGGACGCGTCGTCATCCGGGAACTGCCTCGCCTTGAGGAAGGCCTTGTTGACCTGCTCCACCTCCAGGAACACGCCCTCGTAGTGGCCGTTCACGGAGAGCCGCACGAACGTCGCCTTCGACGCCGGCACCCGCATCGCAGCCAGCAGGTCGTAGGAGATCTTCTCCGCGATCATCGACGCGTCGGCGTACTCGGCGACGAGGTTGAGCGACGTGCGTCCCTCGAACTTGTCCTTGTCCGCGAAGCTGACGTTCCAGCTCTTCTTGTTGAAGAAGCGCGCGGAGGCGCCGCGCAGCCGCACCTTCACCGGGAGCGTCTTGCCGTTCGCCTGGAACGTCGCGTCCTGCTCCTCCGTCCACGGGTCCGTGTTGAACTTCTCCATCGCCTCCGGAGGGATGATCAGCACGTACTCCGGCAGCGCCGTCTGGAGCTTCGGCAGCGTGTAGGGCCGCTCCACCTCCGGAACAGGTTGCGGATCCGTGCCGGCATCCGTGCTCCCGCCATCCACGGGGTCGGTGCCCGCATCCACGGAGCCGCCGTCGGAAGCCCCCGCATCCGGGGTGCCCGAGTCGGGCGAGCCGGAGTCCGGTGTGTTGGGGTCCGTGATGCCGGGGTCGGTCACGGAGGGCTGTGGGTCATCGGGATTCGACGTTCCGGCACCGCATGCGGCCAGCAGCATCGAGAGACTGATCAGGAGTCGTAGGCGCATCATCGTCCTACCGCTGAGCAAGCCCCATGCCTCCCTGCCAGGAAGGCGGAAGGAGCCGCCCGTCGCCTGCAAGGAAGTCCACAGGGGCGACGCATGGGCCCTGGATCACCCAGCGAATGGAAAACTCTTTCCCTCCCCGGAATGCTCGCCTGCCCTCTCCAGGAGCCTCTGCCGGACCGCGTGAGGCCTGCCCGCCTGCCCTCCAGAACAGGGGAGGCAGGCGTCATCGCCCCCTGGGGCGAGCAGCCGGGCAAAGGCCACGGAACGCCGCGCTGTGCACGGACACGACCGCCGGAACTAGCTTTCCTGAGAGCAGGCTGGAGGACGGCCCAAGTCCGTCAAGGGAGCGATGATGGAGTCCTGGAACCAGACCTCGACCGATGCCGTGCGCGCCCACGCGCCTTCCACGATGAACCGGCGCATCGACGCCCATGTGGAGTCGTGTGTCCGCTACATGGCGGAGCAGGGAGACCGCTCGGAGATGAGCCGGTACCTCGAAAAGCTGGAGCACGAATGGGACGTGCACCGCACCCTGGTCGTGGGCGTCCCCGCGCTGGCGCTCGGCGGCCTGCTGCTGGGCCGCAGGTCCGGCCGGGGCTGGCGAGTGCTCGGCGGAATCACCCTGGCCTTGCTCCTCCAGCATGGCCTCACCGGCTTCGGGCCCCTCTCCGTGCTGGTGCGGGGGCTGGGCGTGCGCACCCGCCGGGAGATTGATTTGGAGAAGTTCGCCATCAAGGCCCTGCGCGGGGACTTCGAGCGAATCCCCAACGACGGGGGGCCACTGGCTCGCGCCAACGCCGCCCTCGTCGCCGCGCAGTCCTGACACGGGAGCGCGCTTCCCCGTGAAGTGGGAAGCGCGCCCCTGACCTCAGTGCACCAGGGGCGTGGTGTAGCCGCCGCCCAGTGCCGGCATCAGCGCAGGGCCCGGCGTGGAGGAGCCGGGCTTGCGGTCGCCCCTGGTGTCGAAGAAGCCGTTGAGGCCGGCGACGCCGATGGAGAAGTTCGTCACCCAGCCCTCGTCGGGCATGCCCGCGGCGGCGTTGATGTCGAAGGGCTTCGCGAAGTGCAGGCGCAGCAGCAGGGGCCCCAGCGACAGGTTGAAGCCGACGACGGCGTTGAGCACGCGGTGGTCCCAGAGGTCCCTCGCGCCGTCGCCCACGCCGCCCATGTCCACCGCGGCGATGGCCTCCAGGTCGCTCAGGAAGGCCACCCGGATGATGTCGTTGAGGGGCAGCTGCGCCTCCAGCGTGGAGTAGACGAAGTGCTGGCCCAGGAGCCACCGCTCGTCGCCGAAGTTCACGCCGCGCAGGGTGTCGAAGCTGGACAGGTAGTAGGAGCGCGCGTAGCGGCCGCCCGCCGTGGTGCCCGCGCCCAGGCGCGCGAAGAAGTTGGTGCGGCCGTAGATGGGGAAGTACCGCTCCGCGTCCAGGCGCAGGTTGCCGTACGCCTGCCCGTCGAAGGGCTGCACGCCGGCGGTGGCCTCCAGCAGCACGGAGCTGCCCGCGAGCGGCCCCGTCGCGTAGTGGTACTTGATGCTGTCGTAGCCGACGCGCCCGCTCAGCTCCGTCTGGAAACGGATGTGCTGGTTGTCCGCGCGCCACGCGGACAAGAGCTCCATGTTCGACACGTTGCGCTCTGGGAACGCCAGGTAGAACTCGTTGTAGTCATCCAGGAAGTACTTCGTGCCGCCGATGCTCAGGTCGCCCTGGACGTAGAAGAAGGTGCTGAGCGGGTAGCGCAGGCTGCCCAACGCGCCGAAGTAACGCTCCGACGACACGAAGAACGGCCGCTGCTCCGGCGGCAGGTTGTCGAACGTCTTGTCCACGCGGAAGCGCAGTGACTGGAACAGACCGGCGCCCCACGTGGTGCGCTTCTCGTCGTTGACGTAGAGCAGCAGGCCGTCCGTCAACTCGAAGGAGCCGTACACCGCCAGCGTCAGGACCATCTGGTGGTCGCGAAGCCGGTCGGACGCGGACGCGAACACCTGGCCCACGAAGCCGCCGCCGCCCGCGCCCGCGAAGCCGAAGATGGGCCCCAGCTCGATGTTCTCCCGGGTGAAGGGCCTGTAGGCCTGCGCGTCGGTGAGCGGCTTGAGCGCCATGGGGGAGGGCGGATCCGCCACCGGCTCCTTCGGGCTCTCCAGCGACAGCATGCGCGGCGGGCGCAGCAGGGACGGCTTCCGCTCACCGCTCATGTGGAAGAGCATCCACAGGCCACCGTCGGGGCCGGGGCCCGGCTCGAAGACACCCGTCGTCAGGTCGGTGCGGCGCACGATGCGGCCATCCGCCAGCCGCTCGTGCAGGTCGGAGCTGCTCTTGTTGAAGGCCACGAAGAACACGCGGCCGTCAGGCAGCGCCAGCGGATCCGCCTCGTCGCGGTCCTCGCTGGTGAGGCGCTCGGACTGTCCCACCGGCGCGTCCGGCTTGATGCGGAAGAGGTTGTACTTGCGGTGCGACGTCGCGTCGGACGTGTAGATGATGCCGGACGGGCCCCAGGTGACCTGGCGCTCGGCGAAGACGTCGTCGGTGAGCTTGCGGATCTTCGCGTCCTCGCCCTGCGTGAGGTCCACCAGGTACACGTCGCGCAGGCCCGTGTCGTTGATGCCGATGAACGCGACGTAGCGGCCGTCCGGAGAGAAGGCCGGCGAGTAGATGGCCAGCACGCCCTGCTTGTCGACGCGGTACGCGCGCCGGTCGCCCGTCTCCAGCGTCACGTTGAGGCCCACCTCCGTGCCAATGCCCGTGCGCACGGCCGACCGGCGCACCAGCACGTCCGTGGCCCGCTTCTCGGAGGTGTGCACGTAGTCCTGCACGTACAGCACGTCGCGTCCGGTGCGCTCCGCCACGAACGCGAGCTTGTCCTTGGTCAGCGCGAAGTTGCGGCCGGACACCGGGTGCAGGGACTCCACGCCCGGCACGCCGTCGCCCACCACCTTCACCGTCTTGCCCGGCGTGCGCGGATCCGTGAGGTACAGCCGGCTCTCGCCCGTCTCCGGAATGATGGTGCGCAGCGCCAGCACGTTGCCGTCCGGGCCGCTGGCCATCGCCGTCACGATTCCCGGCGTCTCGCCTATCGAGTCCAGCGCGGGCGCCGTCTGCGACGAGTCCAGGTACGTCTTGAACGCCCGGCGCTTGAGCCAGTTCTCGAACCGCGCGGAGATGCGCTTGGGATCATCCCCCGTCAGCCGCTCCAGCAACTCCTCGAACTTGAGCGACGGGGAATCGCGCGAGCCGCCCACCAGCCGGGGTGCCTCCTCCAGGAGCCGCTGGGTGATGCCCGCGCCGTACTCGTCCTCCAGGAACGCCACGCGCGCCTGACCGACCTTGTAGATCCACAGGTAGCCGTACGGCCCGGGGGAGAAGAAGTCGAGGAAGGCATAGCCCTTCATCAGGTCCGGGTTCACCAGCAGGTCCCGCACCATCATCTCGGCTTCGGGGTCCAGGCCGCGCTTGGCGTAGAACTCCGCCAGACCTTCGATGAACCACAGCGGATAGCCACCCAGCGGATCGCCGAACGTCTTGGCCTGCTCGGCCACGGTGCGCACCTTCTGGATGGTGAACTGGTGCGCCAGTTCGTGCGTGCTGACCTCCTCGAAGAGGTGGTGGTCGCCCAGGTACGGCAGCGACAGCTTCAGGTCCTCCGTGGAGGTGACGCCCAGCGTGCCCTCGGAGACCGCGAACACGTTCGTCTGCAGGAACTCCGCGTAGCTGCTGTAGAGGATGTACGGGAACGTCTCCGTGGGGACGTACTTGAACTGATCCACCAGGTACCGGTACGCCTCCTCGACGATGGGCGCGGCCCGCTCGGCCACTTCGCGCTCGCGCTCGTAGAAGTAGAAGCGCACGCCGCCCGTCTTCGCGCCCAGGTCCTTTGCGTAGGTGTACTTGAAGCCGCCGTCCGTGCCGCCTCCCAGCATCAGCGGCGCGCCGGAGAACACCGCGCCGCCGTCCTCGCTGGTGACGCCCGCGAGCGTGCCCGCGTCGCCCACCGTGCCGCCGTCCACCAGCGCCACCACGCCCGGGGGCGGGATTCCGCCGTCGGGAAGGCCCGTGACGGTCGGAGGGATGCCGGCGTCGGACGCGCCCATGTCGAGCGCGATGCCATCGGTCGGGGGCATCCGATCACCCGGCGGTGCCATGGTCACGTTGCCGGAAGGGGTGACCTCCGGGCCGCCCGGCGGAGACTGCGGGTCGCCCGTCTGGGGCGACGTGGTGGGCGCCTGCGGATTGGCGCCGCCCTGCGTGCCGGGAGGATTCTCATGCGCGGTGTGGTCCGCGGGCTTCGCCAGGCCGGTGGCGGCGGGGCCCACGAGGATGTCGATATGCCGCCACTCGAACTCGAAGCTGTTCACGGGCGTCTTCCCCGCGCGGCGGGGAACGACGAAGACCTGGGCCAGCGCGAGCTCCGGCAGGAGCAGGGCCAGCAGCACGGCGATGACGTGCGGACGGGGGTTCAAAAAGCACCTCGGTACGGCGAGGAGACAGGCTATCAGGGGCCTGGCGGAAGGCTCCCTCTCCCACCGGAAACGCACAAGCGGTCCTTTTGTTTCTTTGCGTTGCGGTGGACGTCCCGGCGCTTCTCCCTCTATGCACGCCGTGGGACTTGGCGGCGGTCGGGATGGCCCGGTATGGAGGAGGGAATGAATCGTCTCTCTCTCGTCGCCGCTACCGCGCTCCTCGCCTTCGGTTGTGGCAAGGACAGTTCCGATAACAAGGCTGAGTGTCAGCTTGAAGCCATCGACCTGACCGGTTGTGACAGGTCGACGTTGGGTGCCGTTCAGGCGGAAGGCGTGTGGAACGTCAACGTCGACCTGAATGACGGCTACTCGGGCCCTTCGTCCATCCGGTTCTCGCCCGGGGAGCCGCTCCTCGTCGGCCTGGCGATGACGACGAAGCAAGTCACTCCGGACACCTTCTTCCTGGCCAGCGACGTGGCGGGCAGCACGGCCGGCTCGACGGTGCGCTACGCGTTCGCCGGCTGCAAGGCCTCCGGGCCGGGCGAGGTGCTGGGGGTGGTGCGCGTGTGCGGCAACGGCGCGACGGTGAGCCAGGGCACCTTCACCGCCAGGCGCGTCGTGCGTCGCGAGGGCGAGGCCGAGTCCGACCGCGTGGCGCTGTTGGGCCAGGGCGTGCTGCCCCGCGGCGCCGCCAACGGCGTGGCGGTCGCGGACGGTTACGCCTACGTCATCGCGGGCAGCGAGGGCCTGTTCGTCTACAACGTGAAGGATCCCGCGAACCCGACGCTGGTGTCCGAGCAGAAGATTCCCTCGGAGACGTTCACCAACGCGCTCGTCAACGGCACGACGCTCTACCTGGGCACCTACGCGAAGGGCATCCGCATCTGCAGCCTCGCCAACCCGGAGGTCCCCACCTGCGACAAGACGGTGCTGGGGGACCTGACGGTGCGCGTGGACGGCCTGGCGAAGGCCGGCAACCTGCTCTACGTGGCGTCGCCCCTGCCCAAGTCGGACATCATCATCCTGGACGTGACCCAGCCGTCCGCGCCGACCCTCGTGGTGCGCTACACGGTGGAGGGCTCCTCGCCCGACCTGAGCGAGTACCCCTATGCCCTGGCGGTGCAGGACAACCGCCTGTACGTGAGCAACTGGAGCTACGGCATCACGGTGACGGACCTCGCGCCCCTGGCGACGACGGCGAAGTTGCCCAAGATCCTGGGCCGCTTCGGCGGGCCCTCCACCAGCGCCCTGGCGGTGGGCAAGCTGGGGGACACCGCGGTCGTCTACCAGGGCTCGGACGCGTGGGGCTCCTCCATCCTGGCGTTGGATGCCACGAACCCGGAGGCCATCGTGCAGCGCGGTGAGTTGCCGCTGCGGCTCGAGGCGACGCTGGGCGGCATGACCCTGTCGGGCACCACGCTCTACGTGGCCAACTACCAGGACGGCCTGCGGGTGTACGACGTGTCCACGCTGGGGACGCCGAAGGCCGCCGGGTACTTCAACACCTGGAACGAGACCGACGCGGGCCGTGGCAAGAGCTACTTCGACGGCCTGCAGGGCGTTCATGTCGCGGACGGGCTGGTGTATGGGTGGGACACGACGCGCGGGCTGCTCATCTTCCGCCACACCCCGTGACGCCAAGGCTGTGTCATGACCCCGTTGAACGGATGTGGACGCTGCCAGACCCTGCCCGAGACGCCGGACGTACCGGGGCGTCTCTTCCTGTGGCCGCCGCTGGGCCACAGCCTGGGCAAGCTGGTGGCGCACCTGCGTGATTCGGGGGACACCTTCCAGCTGCGCACCGACGTCCAGTGTGTCGTGGTGGGGATGAGGCAGGGCGGCCTGCGGAAGCTCTCCGCGAGCCTCCCCAACGTGCTGACGGCGGAGGAGGTGCGGGGCACGCGCGCCCTCTTCGTCGAGGGCGACGGCGAGCCCGGCATGGCGGACTTCCCGCGCGTGGACTCACTGCAGCGGCTCACCACGCTGCATCAGTCCGGGTGGCTGGTGGACATGCTGGCGGAGTCGCGGCTCACCACGTTCTTCCAGCCCATCGTGCACGCGCAGGACACCTCGCGCGTCTTCGCGCACGAGGCGCTGTTGCGAGGCCGCGACCGCGACGGGGCGCTGGTTCCCCCGAACCGGCTGTTCGACACGGCGCGCGAGGCGGACCTGTTGTTCCAGCTGGACCTGGCCGCGCGGACCACGGCCATCCGCGAGGCGGTGCGGCACCAGTTGAGCACGCACCTGTTCATCAACTTCACGCCCACGGCCATCTACGATCCGGCCTACTGCCTGCGCTCCACGGTGGCGGCCATCCGCGAGTCGGGCATCCCGGAGTCGCACGTCGTCTTCGAGATCATCGAATCCGACCGGGCCGCGAACGCGGCGCACCTGCGCGCCATCGTGGATTTCTATCGGGCGGCGGGCTTCAAGGTGGCGCTGGACGACCTGGGCGCGGGCTACTCGTCGCTGAACCTCATCCACCAGCTCCGGCCGGAGTTCATGAAGCTGGACATGGAGCTGGTGCGGGGCGTCCACGCGGATCCCTACAAGGCGTCCATCGTGCAGAAGCTGCTGGAGATCGCCCGGCAGCTCGGCATCCAGACGGTGGCCGAGGGCATCGAGACGCCCGAGGAGCTGTCCTGGGTGCGCCGGCACGGGGTGGACTTCGTGCAGGGCTATCTCATCGCGAAGCCCGCGGGCGCACCGGCGAGCACCACCCCGCGCATCACGGATTGAGCAGCGAGTTGGACGTGCCCGAGCGCTCCAGGCTCGCGGCGCGCGCCAGCCGCAGGTCATCGCCCGCGCTCTGCAGGGCGATGCGCGCGGCGTAGCTGTCCCGGCGGTTGGCGGCATCCCGGGCGTAGGCGATCTGCGCGCGGATGCGTTCGGCCTGGACCACGACGCCACCCTGCCCGAAGGCCGCGGCGCTCTGACGAACGACGGAGAAATCCTCGTCGGCGATGTCCAGGGCGTTGTCCACGTTCATCTCGCCCTGCTCCAGCGCCTGATCCGCCGCGAGCATCCACTGGCCGCCGGATTGGATCCGCGCCAGCCGTTGCTGCCGGGCACGCTCGGCCTCGTAGGCGCGCTGCTCATGCGTGTCCACCTGGGTCTGCACGGACTGGGTGCGCTCGGTGGCGCGCGTGTCGCGAGCTTCCATCTCCTGCTCCAGGTCCGCGATGCGCTGGCGCAGACGCGTCACTTCCTCATTGGCAGCGGCGGCCTGCTGCGTCTGGGCCTGCCCCTGCGCGCCCTGAGGCGCTTGCGTTGTTTGAACCGGCGTCTGGGTTTGCCCCTGTACCCCCTGGGGAGCCTGCGTCGTCTGATCCGAGGGCGTCTGGGCCGGTGCGGTCGTGTCAGACGGAGCGGCGGCGCCAGTTCCCGCCGTGCCCGCCCCACCCGTCGCGGCGGATCCGGTCCCCGTCGTGCCGGCAGCACCCGCGCCGCCCGTCGCGGTCCCCGGCTCCTGCACCGTCACGCTTGACGTATCCAGCGGTGCCTCGCTCGTGCCTTCCGGAGCGACGTTGCTCTGAGGGGCCGAGGAGGCCGCACCCGTGTCGTAGGCGCCGCCGAAGCCAGGGGCATTCGTCTCAGTGGGACCGGAGGCTGGCGCAGTCCCCGCGGCACCCGAGCCCGTCGCGGGCTGCCCCGAGGTGGTTCCACCCGTGGTCGGAGTCGTCCCCGCCGCCCCCGGACCCGTGGCGGGCTGTTCCGTGGGGCTCCCCGCGGCTCCAGCGCCTCCCGTGCCCGTCTGGGGCTGCGCCGCCTCCGTCTCCGTCGCCTCATTCGACGCGGGCTCCTGCTCGAAGACCGTGGGGACGGGCGGCGGCACATACCTCTGGGACTGCTGGACCGCGACATCGCCCGAAGTGACCGGCGGGTTGCCATCGGACATCAGGGGCGTCAGCGAGTAATAGCTGCCTTCGGTCGGATCCGACGGGGCCTGGATGACATAGCCCTGCGGAGGCCGCGCACCGTTCCGGTCCTCATTGGCCTGCTCATAGGCATCCTGTAGGGCCGCGGCGGCGGGGTCCCTCACGGACGGATCCTCTGGAGGCAACGGCTCCGGGTCGTACGCCTGACCCATGCTCAATCCCGCGACGATGGCGATCCAGAGGCGCATGCCCTGAAGATGTCCACGCGCGAACGCATCCACATCAGCGCCAGCGCCCCTCCGCCCGCTCCTCCGCCAGGAGGGCGGAAAGGGCTCAAGCCTTCGAGCGCCGGGCCAACAGCTCGTCCGCCGCACGCCGTCCCGTCTCGAGCGCGCCATGCACGGTGCCTTCATCTCCGCCCACGTGCGTGGCCTCACCAGCGAAGAAGAGCGTCCGCCCCACGGGCCTCGCGAGTGTCTCGACGGCGTCCATCGCGCCCGAGGGAATGACCGCGTAGCCCCCGCGCGTGTACGGCTCCGCCTGCCAGTCCTGTACGCGCCACGCTTCCAGCCGCGCGTGCAGCTCCCGCACGGGGAGATGGAAGAGCAGGGACAGCCCTTGGAGTGCGCGTCCCAGCACCACCTTCTCGCTCGAGCGGGACAGCGAGGCGGCGGTAGGGCCTCCACTCCAGCCCACCAGGTGCCGCGTGCGTCGATGGGGCGACAGCGTCCACCACGTGGAGAACGCGGAGGCGGGCGCGTGGAAGAAGCCAAAGCGCGAGGTGTCCTCCTGCTCCCGCCAGAACGCCGTGCGGAAGCGCAGCAGGACCTTCACCAGGGAGCCCATCGCCAACCGGTTCCAGGCGCGCTCCTGCTCACGCACGCGAGGCACGAAGCGCACGGCCCCCGGAGCGGGCGGCTTCGCCTGCAACACACCCACGGGAAGCGTCACCACCGCATGCTTCCCCTGGAACGTCCCGAGCGGAGTGCCCTGCCTCGTCCGGGCCCGCACGAGGACCGAGCCCGGTCTCCAGCGCACCTCCTCGGCCACGGCGTTGAGGAACAGCGTGTCCGGCTTCGCGAACAGCTTCTCGGCCATCGCGTGCGGCACGCGGTCATACCCCTCCAGCACGCGCGACGGCGTCGTGCCCCCGGCTGCGTCAGCGGTCCGCTCCATCCGCGAGATGGCGAGCGTGCTCGCGACGCACGGATCCGCCGCGTAGAAGCCCCGGACGTACGAGCGCGCCATCGCGCACACGACGGGCGGCCACCGGTGGATGCGCGCCTGCTCCGCCACCCACGCTGCCATGGGCCGGTCCGGTCCCTGCGCGGACATCAGGGGCTCCTGGAACGCGAAGGCGTCGTCCCCGTCACCCAGCTTCCCACGCCACAGGAGCGCATGCGTGTCGTTGCATGGGCTTACCGTCAGCCCCGCCCGGTGGATGCGCCTCAGCAATCCAGCGGGCCTGCCATGGACGAACTCGGCGCCCAGCTCCAGGGGCACGTCCGCCACCGTGTCCCGGAGCGTCGCCACGCGGCCGCCCACGCGGTCTCGGGCCTCCAGCACGATGACCCGCAGGCCCTGGCTCATCAATCGTTCAGCCGCGGCGAGCCCCGCGGCACCGGCCCCCAGGATGACGACATCCGCCTTGTGATCCATGCCGCTCCTGCTTCCGCGGCGCGGAAGCGCCCATCATGGAAAGACGCCCGCGGCCCACCGACGAACGGGGGCCGCGAGCCGGGGCTCCCCTCCCAGTCGGGAGAGGAACAGGGGAGGGGAGTGGCGCTGCTAGTAGGTCTTCGGCGAGCTGCTGGAACCCGTGTTGGAGCCCGTGTCCGGGTTCATCGTGGAGTCGTTGCCGGTGCCCTGGTTCTTGTCATCCATGCCCGAGCCGCCCGTGCCCTCGTTGATGGACGAGTCCGGCGCCATCGGGTCGGAGCCCGAGCCGCCCGTGCCCGAGCTCGGCGAGATGCTGGTCGCCATGTTCTTCTCGTCCTTCACCTGGAAGCTGGCGCGGATCTCCTGGCCCTCCTTCAGGCTCTTGGCGTTCTTCATGCTCGGGTCGGTGAACTGCGTCTTGCTGTCGATATCCAGGGGCACCACCGCGCCGCTGGTGCTGCTGACGTAGACCTTCTTGCTCTCGCTCTTGACGACCTTGCCCGTCAGCTCGTTCGCGCCTGTCATGCTCGACGAGCCCGTCGAGTGCGCCGCGGACGACCCCGAGCCGCCCATGGCGTCCGAGCTGCCCGTGCTCCCGGAGGAGCCCTGCATGCTGCCGGACGACGTCGACGGCTGCTGCGCGCCCTGCTGCGTCGTGCTGTCCTGGGCAAAGGCCACACCCGAACCCAGCAGCGCCACGGACGCGAAAACCCCAATGAGCTTCTTCATGGAATCTCTCCCGGATGATGTGTGAGTGGGACGGGGCGGCACCCACGGGGCCCCCCGCTGGGAAAAAGCTAGGGGTGGTGGGCGCGGGAGACAGGCCGGAGGGGGAAGACCGCGTGCGTGCCCGTTCGCTCTCCGGCCCGTGGGGCGTGGCCCGGAACCGACAACCGGCGCTCCAGCCGCCGGGTGGGGTGCTTGAAGCCGATTCCGGATTCACCTAGCGTGCTGGGGAAAGAGCGGAGGCTGGCCTCACGGCTGCCCCTGCCAGGAGAC
>NZ_RAWF01000241.1:0-15313 GCF_003612075.1 Corallococcus sp. CA041A | reverse complement strand
CGCGTCCTCTTCGGCCCGGGCCGCGTCCAGGAAGTCCCCGACCTCGTGCGCGGCCTCGGCGGCCGGAAGGTCCTGCTCGTCACCGGCACCCGCCCCGCCCGCGCCGAACCCGTCCGCGCGGGGCTCGAACGGCTGGGCATCCCTTCCGCCTCCTTCCGCGTCCCGGGCGAGCCCACCGTCGAACTCGCACGCGAAGGCACCGCCGCCGCCGTGGACGCAGGCTGTGACGCCGTGGTCGCCATCGGGGGAGGCAGCGCGCTCGACGCGGGCAAGGCCATCGCCGCGCTCGCCGCCAACGGGGGCGACCCGCTGGACTACCTGGAGGTCATCGGCCGGGGACAGGCCCTGACGAAACCGTCGCTGCCGTTCGTGGCCGTGCCGACCACGGCGGGCACCGGCTCGGAGGTGACGCGCAACGCGGTGCTGGGTTCGAAGGAGGCCGGCGTGAAGGCCAGCCTGCGCAGCCCGATGATGCTCCCCCGCGTCGCCCTGGTGGACCCGGACCTGCTGGAGCATGCGCCCGCGGACGTGCTCGCGGCCGGCGGCCTGGACGCGCTGTCACAGCTCATCGAACCGTTCCTGTCCATCCGCGCCCAGCCGCTCACGGACGCGCTCGCCCGTGAAGGCATGCAGCGTTCAGCGCGCTCCCTGCGCAAGGCGGTGCTGCACGGCCCCGGCCCGGCGGAGCGCGAAGACCTGGCCATCGCCAGCCTCTTCGGTGGCCTGTGCCTCGCCAACTCAGGCCTGGGCGCGGTGCATGGCTTCGCGGCGCCGCTGGGCGGGATGCTCGGCGCGGCCCATGGCGCGCTGTGCGCCGCGCTGCTCGGGGCCACGCTGGAGCTGAACCTGGAGGCGCTGCGCTCGCGTGCTCCGGACCACCCCGCCCTGCCCCGCTTCCGCGAGCTGGCGGTGCTGCTCACCGGCCAGTCCAACGCCCGCGCCGAGGACGGCATCCTCTGGGTGAAGGACCTGGTCCACGCCGTGCGCATCCGGGGCCTGCGCGACATGGGCCTCACCGACGCGGCCATCCCGGAACTCGTCACCAAGGCCCGCGCCGCCAGCAGCATGAAGGGCAATCCGCTCCCGCTCACGGACGCGGAGTTGACGGCGCTCGTCGAACGGTCGATGTGAGGACCCACCCATGAAACCCGCCGCCCTCGTCCCCGTGGTGCTCGAACGCCTTCGCGAGAAGTATCCCGACGCGAAGTACGAGCTGAACTGGAACACGCCCTTCGAACTGCTGGTGGCCACCATCCTGGCCGCGCAGTGCACCGACGAGCGCGTCAACCGCGTCACCGCCGAGCTGTGGAAGAAGTACGACGGCCCCCAGGCGCTCGCGGACGCGGACACCGCGGAGCTGGAAGAGGACCTCAAGCCCACCGGCTTCTTCAAGCAGAAGACCAAGACGGTGCAGGCCATGAGCCGCGCGCTGCTGGACGCCCACAAGGGCGAGGTGCCCGACCGCATGGAGGACCTGGTGGAGCTGCCCGGAGTGGCGCGCAAGACGGCCAACGTCGTGCTCAACACCGCCTTCCAGCAGGCCTCCGGCATCATCGTGGACACGCACGTGGCCCGCGTCAGCCAGCGCCTGGGCCTGACGAAGCAGGAGAAGCCGGAGGCCATCGAGACGGACCTGATGAAGCGGGTGCCCAAGGACGACTGGACCTTCTTCGGCCCCGCCGTGGTGCTGCACGGCCGCTACACCTGCGTGGCCAAGAAGCCCAAGTGCTCGGAGTGCCTCCTCAACGACGTGTGCCCCAAGCTGGGCGTGGCCTGAGCCCTCACATGTGCGCGAGCACCACCAGCGTCAGCACCCAGTCCAGACCGGCCTGGAGGAAGTAGTAGGTGGAGCCGTCCAGCGAGGTGCCGAACCCGGTGCCCAGGTGGCCCAGGGGGCCCGCGAAGAACTTCATGCCCACCTCGGCGCCCAGGTTGATGGGGGTGCGCCGCGAGGCCGAGTCATCAATGTACGGGCCCACCAGCGCCCGGGCATAGGGCGCGAACCAGTTCGTCACGAAGTGCTGGTAGCCCACGGTGGCGTTCAGCGACACCCGCTTCGGGTCCATGCTGATGTTGGCGCCCAGCGTCAGCCGCCGGGCCTTGAGCCCCATGGGCTGCACGTTCACGTCAATCGCCAGGCCCATGCCGCCGTCGAACGGGACGCGCCAGCCGAACGCGAACTCCGTCGTCGACTTGTCGATGGACAGCGCCTCGTAACGGAAGTGCGCCGCACCCGCCACGTCCCCGCGCGCGTCCTCGAGGTCCGCGAGCGCCAGCGTGGCCTCCTCCGAGTCCTCCTCATACGCCTTGCGCAGCGGAGACTCCGCGCCGTCCAGGTCGCCCCGAGACAGCCGGTCCTTGCCCTGCGACAGGCAGGCGGACGTGGAGCCCATCGCGCACGCGAGCCCCAGGGCCCGGTCCGCCTCCTCCGTCCGGTTGTCCACCTGGAGCTGCTTCGCCCAGGTCTCGCAGGCCCAGGCGCTCCCGCCGTCGCACTTCTCCTCCAACGTGGGGGCGCGCGTCGCCTCGTGCGTCGTCACGCACGCCACCGTCAGCAGGCACGGCAACAGGCACGACACGCGTAGAAGGGACTGAAGGGGACCACGGAGGGCTGGGGCCACAACCATGGTCCACATTCAAACACACCGCCGGGCCGCGGCGTGTCCGGCGCGTTGCGTCTTTCAGCGTTCTTCCAGCGGCCCTTCCCCGTCGTTGATGACGCCCGGGTTGCGGCCGATGTCCGGCCCGTCCCCGCTCCGCTCGTCGGCCTTCTGTTCCTCGGAAGTCGTGTCACCCGAGCCGCCCACGCCTTCCCGGAATCCGTCGGCGGCTTCGCGGCTGGACTCGCGGATGCTCTCCGCGGCCCGGCTGGCTCCATGTTGGACGTCCTTGGCGGCCTCGCCTACCTCCTGCCCGGCCTGTCGGGCGTTCTCGTTGACGGCCTGCTGCTGGCGCTCATTGCACCCCGCAGTGAAGCTCACCGTTCCAATCACACCCAGCACGACGAGCCCGTTGAAGTGGCGTGTCCACATGGTCGTCTCCCCGAGGGTCCCGGCCCTCTGGGGTGAAACGTAGGCACGCCCGCTTCCGGGCGGAGTCCCGCTTCCCCGCTCGGAAGGCCCCAAGGCGCCGCTTGCCTGTCAGCCCCCGGCCGCCCGGGCCGCTAGACGGGAATGTCCTCCCACGACTTCGTGGGGTGCCGGGCGCGGAAGGTCTCGATGCAGGCTGACACCTCCCAGCTCGTGGTCGTATCCCGCAGCTGGTCCAGGTACAGGCAGCGCCGGGCGACGGCGTCCAGGTCGAAGGCCCAGTACATGCTCATCAGCGGGTTGATGAACAGCTTGCTGCCCTGCGTCCGCGACGTGCGGTGCTGGTCGCCGTAGTCCCCGTCGATGGCGCCCACCACCGACAGCGACACGATGCTCGGGCGCCGGGCCATCTCCTCGGAGGAGAACATGACCGCCTCGCGGTAGCGGTCCACCTCCGGCATCCCTGGCAGCAGCGCGGTGACGCCCAGGTAGGCCCCGCGCCGGCTCAGGTCCGCGACAGCTTCCAGGTAGTGCGCGTGACAGATGCCGTGGAACGCATCCACGCCGAAGCCCAGGCAGACGATGAGCTTGTCCCGCAGCGTCAGCGAATCCACCGCCGCCAGACTGGAGATGTCCTCCTCCGGTGTGCCCAGCCCGGCCTCATCCCCGCGCATGAGGATGTCCGTGCCGCCATCCACCAGCACCACCGTGTCGAAGCCCAGCTCCTTCTGCAATGCGACCCAGGCCGCGCTCAACGGCGCGACCCCGACCTTGTCGAAGCAGTAGATGGAGACGGACTCGCCTCGCGCCTGGAACCAACGGGCGAGCACGCCTTCCGGGAAGTAGTGCGCCGGCCCCTGTGTCTCCGCGCGGACCTCCATCAGACCCGGGGCCACGACGCGTCCATCCACGCGGTCCAGGACCGTGAAGCTCAGGTTCGCCAACGACACGCGCTTGCCCATCGCGCGCAGCCGGAAATACAGCGGCAGGCCGCAGTAGATGTCGAAGCCGCCTCCCGCGCCCGCGAGGAGCACGTGATCCGCACGCTGGAGCCGTTCGAACAGCGGGGATGTGGTCAGGTCCATGGCGCGGCCCTCAGTCCGCCGTCTCTTCATCCGAAGGCGTCGGTGTCTGAGGGAATTCCTCTTCGGGCTCGTAGGCGTCGCTCTCGTCCATCCCCGTCTCATCCTCGGCGGGTTCGGCGCTGGGCGCTTCCTCTTCCGTCGTCTCCTCTTCGGGGTCGAAGGCATCGCGCGCGTCCAGCGGCGGCCATCCCTCACGGGGGGCGTGGACGTTCGCGGGCTTGTCGAACCGCAGACGGACCGGCGCCTTCTCCGGCTTCGACTCGCATCCCCGCGCATCGAGGAACACGTCCAGCGCGACCACCTCGTCCCAACGCTGGCTGTCCGAGAGGTCGACCCTTTCGGTGAAGGTCTTTGTCGCCCCGGCCGCCAGACTGTGCATGCTCAGGTTGTTTGCCAACACGGAGGCCCTGTCCTCGCTCACGTCCTCGTCCGTTCCATACCCCTGGACGCAAACCTGGGCATTGATGCGCCGCCTGCTCACGTTCTTCAGCGTGTATCGGAGTTGGTACTCGTCGCCTTCGCCTCCCTGCCACAGCTTGACGCCGGACAGCTCGATTTCTCCCGGCTCCAGTCTTCCTGGCCGTCGGGGGGCCGGCGCGTCCGCGGAGGCGGGCTCTCCCGTGGCACGCAGTCGCAACGGCTCGCTGGCCGCCTGGAAGTCGGCCCCCTCGCAGCGCCCCCCCTTGACCGTGTACAGCAGCACCGTCAGGACCGAATCCCAGTTCTCCTGCGGCAGGTAGACGTTGTCGTTGAAGACGTCGTCCGTGCCGCCCTTCACGGTGATGCTTCCCAGGTTCCGCTCGTAGGTGACGAAGCCCATCTCGTCGAGCAGCGCCAGGCAGGACTCCCCACGTCCCTGCGCCGTCCCCGGGTTGGTGAGCGTGTACGTGACGTTCACGAAGTGCGGGTTCCGCTTGAGCGTCACGCCGGAGAACTTCAGCGGCTTCGCCACCTTCGCCACCGGCTTCGTTTCCGGGCCCCCCGCCTGGGCCGTGGCCACCACGCCCGCGTCCACCGGCGCGCTCGCCTGGGGCTGTTCCTTCTTGCACCCGGACACCCCCGCGCCGCACAGGAGCAGCACGCACAGGATCCGCACCGGCCAATCACTCCGCATCATGATGAACCTCTTCGCTGCCGGCCTTCTCCGGGAGGGTGACGGGATGGCCCGGGCCGCCTGCCCCTTCCGACATCACGCAGCCATAGGGGCCCACGAAGAAGCGCAGCACCGTCGCCTCCTCCCAGTGTCTGGCGCGATGAAAGGCGACGGGGGCCGTCTGGGTCGACGAAGCCTTCGGGGCCATGTCGAACTCCCCGACCTCGACCTCTTCCAAAGCGGGTGAGCCCTCTTGCGCGTAGGCCCGCAGGCATCCCGCCCCCGAGGTCCGGTGGTCACTCACGTTCTTCACCGTGAAGGTGAGGGAGGGGCCCTCCGGAGTCCCGGCCTGGCGCAGCTGGAGGCCGGACACCTCGAAGTCCTCCGCCAGCGACGCCGGGGGTGGATCGGGCAGCGGTAGGTCCGCGGGTGCGGGGGCTCCCGTCGGGAGCATCCGGAAGGGCTCACTGGCAGGCTTGATGGGCGTGTCGGAGCAGTAGTCGTTGGCCGCCGTCGTGAAGAGCCTCAAGGAGCGGACCTGGTTCCACTTCAGGTCGTCCACGTACACCCGGTCCTCGAACGTGTCCTCCAACCCGCCCTTCACGGTGATGCTCCCCATCCCCCCGACCTCGATGGCCAGCTCATGTGCGTCGAGCAGCATCAGGCACACCTTCTCGCGCGCCTGCGCCGTGCCTGGGTTGGTGAGCGTGTAGGTCACGGTCACTCTGCCGTCTTCCGCGCGCTGGAGCCCCACGTTCGAGAAGCGCAGCGGCTTCCCCCCGTTCGCCACCGTCCCCGCGTCCACCCCCCGGGTGCCCGCGTCCACCACGGCCACGGCCGCCACGCCGGCGTCCACCGTCGCAGGCTGCTCCTTCTTGCAGCCGGCGCCAGACAGCGCCGCGGCGCCCGCCAACAACACGCCCCAGACGTGCCGCTGATCACTGCGCATCATGAGGCCCCCTCCACTGCACAATTTCGTCGGGGTTTCATATGGGACACCGCCACGGCGCGGCAAGACGGCCCCCTATCGCGCGTGCTTGACGCGGCAGGGCCGGAGCGCTCGGATGCGCGGCACCTATGCCCACTCCCAAGCTGCTCACCCGCGCGGAAGCCACCGACTACCAGGAAACGTCCCGCAGCGCCGACGTGGTCGCCTTCGTCGACGCCCTGTGTGCCCAGACGAAGCTCGCCAAGCGCGTGGACTTCGGCCAGAGCGGTGAAGGTCAGCCGCTCATGGCGCTCATCCTCAGCGACCGCAACTGCTTCACGCCGGAGCTGGCGAACAAGCAGAAGAAGATCATCGTGATGGTGGAGGCCAACATCCACGCCGGCGAGGTGGAGGGCAAGGAGACCCTCCAGGCGCTCGCGCGGGACCTCACGCTCACGTCGCTGGGCAAGAAGCTGTTGGACCGGCTGTGCCTCGTGTTCGTCCCCAACTTCAACCCGGACGGCAATGATCGCATCAGCAAGGGCAACCGCGCGTTGGATTTGAAGAACCTGGAGGGCCAGGTCAACCCGCCCGGTGGCGTGGGCATGCGCTACACGGGCGAGGGCTGGAACCTCAACCGCGACAACATGAAGCAGGAGGCGCCGGAGACGCGCGCCATGGCGAAGCTGTACCAGACGTGGTGGCCGCACCTCTTCGTGGACTGCCACACCACCGACGGCAGCATCCACGGCTTCGACCTCACCTTCGACATCCCGCACGGCAACGCGGACCTCATGCACATGTCGCGGGACTTCAACCGCGAGCTGGCCGAGCGCGTGTCCGCCGCCGTGAAGAAGAAGCACGGCTTCGACAGCTTCTGGTACGGCAACTTCCTCAAGGAAGGCGACCCGACCTCCGGCTGGCACACCTACCCCGCGCTGCCCCGCTTCGGCAGCCACTACCGGGGCCTGCTGGGCCGGCTGGACGTGCTGCTGGAGACCTACAGCTACATCGACTTCCCCCGCCGCTGCGCCGTCATCCGCGCGTGGGTGCTGGAGCTCATCCGCGACGCCGCCCGCTACGCGAAGGACTACCGCACCGCCACGTCCTTCGAGGAGGCCACCATCATCGCGCGCGGCAAGTCCCCCGACGCGAAGGAATGGGTGGGCATCAACTTCGGCGTCGCCCAGCGCGACGCGGAAGGGGCGCTGGTGTTCGACTACCCGGCCTACGTGCTGGGCAAGGACATCGCGGCCATCAACTCCTTCGACGAGGCCAGCATCCAGGCGCGCCGCTACCCGGGCAAGCGCAAGAAGGTCTACAAGACGCCGCACTACCGCACCTTCGTGCCCACGCAGTCGGTGAGCACGCCGTCCGCGTACCTGGTGCCCGCGTCGCTCGCGTCCCGGCTGGAAGGCCACGGCATCCGCTTCGAGAAGCTGGCCAAGGCGCAGCGCTTCCAGGTGGACAGCTACCGCATCGCGCGCCGCGAGCAGACCTTCAGCCCGGACGTCGCCGCCAACGTGCCGCCCCCTGGCCAGGACGAAGTCCCCTTGAGCCAGAAGCCCAAGCCGGTGCGCTTCGAGACCATCCTCACCGTGGCCCCCGAGCGCTCCGAGCGCGAGTTCCCCGCCGGCACCCTCAAGGTCCCCACCGACCAGCGCACGGGCACGCTCATCACATACCTGCTGGAGCCGCACTCGGACGACGGCTTCTGCCGCTGGCAGTTCCTGGATGACAGCCTCACGGTGGGCGAGCTGTACCCCATCCACCGCGTCGTGGAGGCCACCCGTCCCCCCCTGAAGGTGGAGTAGGCGTCACACCTCCGGACACCTCCTCGCCCCCGGGTCTGTCATGCCCGGGGGCATTGGCCGTAGACTGGGCCCCGCAGGACCCGCGGAGATGGTGCGGGGGCACGCGGGAGGCCCCGGATGGCTGGCATGCGGCAAACGCCCCGAGGCACGCGCCTTCCGGGGCGCACAGGCGTGGCGCGCGTCTGGGGACTCGTGGCCCTGGCGCTCTGCATGGCGCTGGGCTTCGTCGCCGTGCGCGCCTGGAAACAGCGAGGCGCCGGGCCGGAGACGCCCGCGCTGTGGCTCTCGGACGCGGCCCACCGTCCCCTGGAAGTACGGCTGAGCCTCCCCGCCGCGGACGTGTACCGCCCCCATGCGCCCCCGCGGGGACGAGATGTGCTGGCCCCGCCGGTGCCCCTGGGCGCGCTGTCCAGCCTGGAGGAGCGCGGCGACGCGCACGGCGTGGGCGTCAGCTACCTGCTGCATGGCGACACGGAGCAGGGGCTCGCGTACCTGAAGCGCGCGTCGCCCTCGCTGGACCGCGACAGTGACCTGGCCGCCGTCGCCATCCTGCGCGGCCACTCCGACGAAGCCCTGACCCTGCTGGACGCCACGCTGGAGGCCATGCCCGAGCACCCGCAGGCGCGATGGAACCGCGCCGTGGTGGCGCGCGAGCTGGGGTTGACGCTCCTCTCCGCCACGGCGTTCGAAGCGGTGGCCGCGAAGGGCGAGCCCGGCTGGAGCGACGAGGCGCGCGAGCAGGCGCGGACGCTGCGCGCCCGGTTCCAGGCCCGGGCGGATGCATGGAAGGCCACGCGCGAGGCCTTCCACGCCCGGCTGCGCTCGCCCCAGGCGCCCCTGCCGGTGGAGGCCGCGGCCCGCTTCCCGGGCATGGCGCGCGAGTCGTTCTACGAGCTGCTGGCCACGTCGGAGAGCTCCGCACAGGTGGAGGCCCTGCTGCCGCTCGCGGAGGTGCTGGACCACGCGGCCGGAGGGGGCACCGTGCTGGAGGACACCGTGCGGCGGCTGGCGGTGCAGGACTTCGCGCGCCGGGCGCCGCTCGCGCGGGAGTACGCGAAGCTGGTTCAAGACACGCACCCCACCCCCGCGAGCCTCATCGAACGGCTGCGCCAGGAGCCCACGGCGAAGGACCTGCTCCTGGGCGCGCTGCTGCGGACGCCGGGCGTGGCGCGCACGCACGAGGAGCTGCGCGCCCTGACGGTGGGCGAGACGGATCCCTGGATCCTCTCGCGCGTGGAGCAGGAGGGCGCGCGGCTGGACGACCTGTCGGGCCAGGGGACGCAGGCCGGGGACCGGCTGCGGGAGGCGCTGGGCGAGTGCCGCGCGAAGAAGCTGCCCCTGCGCTGCGTGGATCTGCTCATCCGGTTGAGCAGCCGCGCGACCGCGTCGAACCGGCTGGTGGAAGGCGAGGAGTCCGCGAGGGCCGCGTGGCAGGAGGCCGCCGCGCTGGGCGAATGGGAACGCGAAGGGCAGGCGCTGGTGATGCTGGCCAACGCGACGCGCTTCCAGGTGCGGGTGGCGCTCTCGCGCGCCTATCTCACCGAGTCCCTGGCCCGTCAGCCCGACAACTGCGTGGCGCGCACGCAGGCGCACCGCAACCTGGCCTCGCTGGCGCTGATGCGCTTCCGTCCGCAGGAGGCGCGGCAGGAGATGGAGGAATCGCTCGCGTGCGGCCAGACGCCCGGGCTCCAGGGCGCGTGGATCCTCGCGGACCTGGCGCGGCTGGCGCCCCGTCCAACCGACGAAGCACTCCTGATGGCGGAGCTGGCACGGGTGAGTCCGCTTCGCGAGAACGCGGGCCGGCGCGTGCTGGCCACGCTCATCCGGGGGCGCTTCGCGGTGGACCGCGACTGGCGCGAGGGCCAGCGGGTGCTGCGGCAGACCATCGCGGAGGCGGAGCCGCTCCTGCGGGTGAACGCGGATGCGCGCGACGCCCGGGCGGTGGCCTTCCAGACGCTCGCGGTGAGCGCGGGCCACGCCGGGGCCTTCCGGGAGGCCATGGACGTGGTGGCCGAAAGCCTCCAGGTGCCCGTGCCGGAGGGCTGCGTGCTGGCCGCGGCGGTGGAGGCGGAGCGCACCGTGACAGTGGTGCGCGGTCCACGCGGCCAGGTGCAGGGCCACTATGACGCATCGCGCACGGTGCCCCTGCGCGATGACCTGACGGGGTTGGTGCCCGGCGAGCTGGTGGAGTTGCTGCGCGACTGTCCCCGCGTGGCGGTGTTGGCCGCGCCGCCCCTGGACAGCCGCGCGGGCATCCTGCCGGTGGAGCTGGCCTGGAGCTACCGGGTCAGCACGGGCGCGCACGCGTCGTCCCCCGCGAAGCCGCCCCTGCACGTCGTGGTATCGGATGTGGAGCCGCCCCTGACGCTGAAGCTGGCGCGGCTGCCCTCGGCGGCGGACGTGGACCTGGCGGGCGCGCAGCGGCTCCTGCGGCTCAAGGGCGCACAGGCCACGCCCGAGCGCGTGCTGGAGGCGATGGAGCAGGCCACGGACATCGACATCCACGCGCACGGAATGGTGGACCGCGCGCTGTCGGACGCCACGGTCATCGCGCTGTCGTCGCAGCAAGACGGCCGCTACGCGCTCACAGCGGAGGAGCTGCGCCGTCGGCATCTGCACGGCGCCCCCCTGGTGGTGCTGGGCGCATGCAGCGCGGCCCGCCTCCCGCCCATCCTGCATGAGACGTCATCGCTGCCGCAGGCGTTCGTCGCCTCGGGAGCGAGGGCCGTCTTCGCCGCCACGGCGGAGATCCCCAACGACGCGGGCGCCTTCTTCCGCGCGGTGCGCGAACGCATCCAGTCCGGCGAGGAGCCCTCCCAGGCGCTGCGAGCCGAGCGCCTCGACTGGCACAAGAAGCAACCCAACATGCGCTGGGTGGACAAGGTGCTGCTGTATCAGTAGCGCCCGCGACCCTCAGTCGCGAGGAGGCAGCGGCGAAGGCTGGGGCTCCGCGTCGGCGTCCCACGTCACGTTCGGCTCCGGCAGCGCGAAGGCCTCGAATGAGACAGCGACGCCGCCCCCGGGAGCGCTGAAGCCGTACCACCAACCCACCGGCAGCAGCAGGCACTCTCCCGGCGACAGCGTCACGTCCAGGCGCAGGGGTGCGTCGTCAGGCTCCGGCGACGCCAGGGCCATCCGCCGCAACTCGAAAGCCGGAACGAGCTGGAGCCGCCGCTCCCCATGCACCTGCGCCAGCAGCACGTTGCGCCGCGCCGCGCGCAGGGGCACTTCCGCGCCGGGCGGCTCCCACCACAGACGGGGCTCGCACGCACGAGCGTCCTCCGCCGTGAAGCCCCGAAGCGGCGTCAGCCCCCGGGCCAGGCGTTCCAGCCGCGAGTCCTCGAACAGGGGCACGCAGCACGCGTGCCTCGCCTCGCGCTCGCCCAACAGCGAGGCCACGTTCCCGGGGCTCCAGGCCTCCGGCTCCAACGACGCGCGCCATTCCGTCCGTAGCACCACGGGCAGGTTGTCGAAGTAGTAGCGCTCGAAGAACGCGGCGGGCGTCAGCGCGGCATGACGGTCCACGCGCGGCGGTCCATCCGTCTGCTGGAACAGCTCCGCGTACACGTCCAGCAGCCCCTCCAGCTTCCGCTGCATGCCCACCGCGCGCAGCGCGCCCGCGACGAAGGGCTCCTCCTGCTCCACCTCCACCGCCCGCCGCGCTTGCTCCGCCGACACCCCGGCCTTCTCCAGCGACGCCACCAGCTCCTTCGCCGACGCACCGCGCACCAGGTTCTCCACCAGCCACCGCCGCCACTCGGGTGTCAGCGGCGAGGTCCCCGCCTCCACTTCACGCGAAGCTCTCATCGGTGCTCCTCCGGAGGCGTGGCGCCCAGCCAGCCCTCCCGCCAGCAGGTGTTCATCCCAGGTGTCTCTTCGAAGCTCACGAACGTCACCGACAGGCTCGGCTCCACTGCCCGCAGCGCGTGCCACCACCCCACCGGGATGAAGAGCGTGTCCCCCGGCCCCACCTCCACCGTGTGCAACGCCACCCGAGCGAAGTCCGGGAAGCGCTCCAGGTCCGGCGCCAGCACGTCCACCGCGCTGTAGAAGCCGCGCACGTTGGACATCCACGGCGTCTCCCACGACGGCGCCAGCCACACCTGCTTGCGACCCCACACCTGGCAGAACAGGACGTTGAGGTGATCATGATGCAGGTTGGACAGCGTCCCCGCCGGCCCCAGCCACAGGTGCACGCGGTCGGGCCCATGCAGGTCCGGATGGATGTATCCCTCCGGCGCACGCAGGTCCTCCAGCAGCGGCCGGAACGCGTCACGCAACAGCAGGCTGTTTCGAGCCACCAGATACATGTCGTTCGCCGGCGCACCGTCGAACCGCGTCAGCAACTCCCGCAGCGGCACGTCCCGGCGCAGGCGGTCCGCATGCAGGTCCGGCAGCTCCTGCGCATCGCGCCCCGCCATCACCTCCACCGTCTCGTCACCGAAACGCTCGGCCATCCACCCGGGCGTCCACCGCGTTCGCGCCGGCCAGTCCTCCATCAAGCCTTCAATGACAACCGGCCGGTTGCGCCGGTAGTAATCCGTGAAGAATTCCGCTGGCGCCAGCCGGGACCGCCGCTCCACGCGCGACGAGGGCAATGCCTGCCGTCGCGACACCGACCGTGTCTCCAGCAGTGATTCAAGCAATCCCAGACGTGTCGTGAATTCACGCGCCCGCTTCACCGCTGGATGTATCTCCGCGGCCCGAATCGTTTCCCAGACAACCTCTGGCGCGATTCCAGCCGTCTCCAGACGGGCCACGAGGCTCTCGGAAGACACCCCACGCGCAAGGTTCTCCGCGAGCCACGTTCTCCATACAGGGGGGAGGGAAGACGTCATCGCCAGCCCCCTTGAATCGGGCTGAACCATTTGGGTCGTTCACATCCACCCCGAGCGGACTCCATGACGCCTCCCGAGAACTCATACAAGATCGTCCCGAACCCCAATCCCCCTTGTGATCCCGCGCAGGAGGACCTCAGCCGGAAGCGGACGCCTGAAACACCATCGCCCACGCCGCCGCCGTCCACACCGCCCCTTCCTGAAACGCCGAAGGACGAAAACCTCAACGGCTGACGCAAGCCATTGAAGCGGAGGGCACACCTCAACCGAAGGTGTGCCACCGCGCGTTTCCGCCCGGCACCTCCAGCGACTGGAACGTCAGCGACACGCTCACGTCCAGCGCGAGCACCTGGTGCCACCAGCCCACGGGGATGAAGAGCATCTCCCCCGGGCCCACCACCACCTCGTGCACGTGCGCGGTGGCGAAGTCCGGGAAGCGCTCCAGGTCCGGCGCCGCCGCGTCCACCGGGCTCCACACGTGCTCGCGGTTGTACAGGCGAGGCGTCTCGAACGACGGAACCAGCCAGAAGCGCTTGCGCCCGTGGACCTGGCAGAACAGCACCGAGTCCACGTCATGGTGCAGCGCCGTGTGCGTGCCCGCGGGCCCCACCCACAGCTTGATGCTCCCGTGCTGCCGCTTCGGGTACACGAAGCCCGGGGCCGGCCGCAGGTCCTCCAGCAGCCCCCGCAGCTCCGGCCGCTCCAGCGCGAAGTTGCGCGCGGTGAGGTACAGGTCGTTGGACGGCCCGCCGTGCTCCAGCCGGCGGAGGAAGTCGCCCAGGCGCATCACCGTGCGGCACGCATCCGGTGACACGTCATGGTCCACGCGGGCTTCGCGGCCCGCCATGACCTCCACCTCCACGTCGCCGTAATCCCGCGCCAGCGCTTCCGGCCGCCAGCGCTCCAACAGCGGCCAGCCCTGCAGGAAGTCCTCCAGGACGACGGGCCGGTGCGCACGGTAGTAGCGGGCCTGGAACTCCTCCGCGGACACGCCCCGCCGCCGATCCACCGTCCTGCGGGACTGCGCATGCAGCGCCGCGCGCACGTCCAGGAGCGACACCACCTCCGAACGAGCCTCCTCTGGGGCCACCCCTCCGGCGACCAGTGCCTGGGCCAGCGCCTCCTCAGGCACGCCCCGCAGCAGGTTCTCCGACAGCCACGCATCCCACGAGGGTGACAAGGCCATGGCCCCACTCTAGGCCACCCGCGAAGCGGCACGGAAAGGGGGCCCTCTCCCCACATGCCCTACAGGGTGAGCGCCCCCTTGAGGCCCAGGACGATGATGTTGCGCGCGTCCTCGTCACCGCCGGGGCGGATGTATTGGAAGTTGGGCCGCAGCACGAGCCACGGCGTCGCATGGAGGCTGTAGTACAGCTCGCCCAGGTACTCCGTGCGAGGGATGGGCGTGCCGGGGTCCTGCGCCTGCTTTTGCCGCTGCGCGGTGACGTAGCGCCCGTTGGTGTGCGTGGCGCCCAGCGCGAAGCCCACGTCGTCATCCGCCCGGCCGAACACGCCCGTGTAGCCCAGGCCCAGCGTGTACTGGCCGTCCTGCGTGGAGGTGTCCAGGTCCGTGTGCGTCAGACGGACGAAGACGTTGAGGCCCTGCGCCTCGTTCTCCGAGCCCGCCACGTGCGTGAGCTGCTGGCGCGCGACGAAGTAGATGCCGTATCTCCCATCGCGCTCCACGCCGGCCAGCAACACATCCGGCGCGTTGGACGTGTCGTACCAGACGCCCACCTTGTAGAGCCCCTCCAGCCGGTCGCCGCGGAACTTCGGGTTCCAGCCCAGCTCCAGGGGCAGCATCACGCCCGTCGCCCCGCTGAAGCGCCCCAGATAGAAGGCCTCCTCCAGGTTGCGAGGGTTCATCTCGTACGCGGCCAGCTGCACGTACGCCACCTTCGCCAGGTCCACGCGCAGCCGCGTGGCCCACTGGCTCACCGGCCAGTTGAACCAGTAGTTGCCCACGATGTTGCCGGGCTGCGCGCCGCAGAAGGACAGGTTCTGGAAGTCGCAGGGGAAGTCCGCCGTGTCCTCGCCCACCGTCATGCGCCCCAGCTTCAGGTGCACCTGTTCGCCGAAGAAGAGCTGATCCCACCAGAGCTGCGTGAGGCGCCCCACGTTGCCGCGCCCGTACACCTCCTGCACCAGCTGGAGGTTCCCCAGCTCCATGTCCGCGTTCAGGTTGTTGCCGTTGCGGTACGTGAACGTGAACTGGAAGGTGCCGCCCTTGAGCCCGGCCAGCTTCTCCATGTCCAGGCCCAGCCCCACGTTGAGCTGGCCCGCCTGCCGCAGCGCATGGCCCTTGCCACCACGCGCGTTGAAGGCGAGCTCCGTCACGTAGCGGACCTGGAGCGCCACACCCAATTCGAAGAGAAGGCCGCGCGCCCCGCCCCAGCCACCGGTGAGGCCCGGGGGCATCTTCGTCGTCTCGGCCGCGAAGGCCGGCCCCGAGCACAGCAGGGCCCACGACAGCATCCAGGCCCCGAACGCCCGTCCCCGCATCGCGCCCTCCCCGTCTCTTATACA